>JBDTOS010000030.1:0-15141 GCA_039933095.1 Dokdonella sp. | reverse complement strand
GGGCAAACGCGTCGATTCCGCTGTCGCCCTTGCCGACAGTGAGCGCATAGCCGTCCCATTGCAGGTGCGGGTGCGAGGCATCGTCTGTTTCGGCGGTAATCGACATTACCCAAGGGTATCCGTTCAAACCCTTGTAGTCGCGTGGTGTGCGATCACCCTGGCGCTTGCGAAAGACAGTTGGCGTGGCTCCCGTTCTGCCAGAATGCTGCGATTCTGGATCGCCTCATGCAGCGCGCGCAGTTCCGTTGACAGGCTCTCTTCCGAACCGGCGTCGACGCGTGCGTGCTGTAACGCTGGATCGACCCAGCGGTCGACATATGCGTCATTTGGCGCGGTCAACCCGGCTACCCCGAATCCCGTGAGTTCGTTGTACAAACGATTGGCCGTCGCCAACGGATCGCTCAGCAACTCGGCGTAGCCCACAATGATGCGCGCCTGACCGATGCTCGCGGCAAACGCATCGATCGTGTATCTCTCCCAGAGTGCGAACGCGAGCTCGCGGCTGATGCCATTGCGCCGCGCCAGCGATTCGCCTATTTCGCGCGGATCGCGCGTCACATGCACGAACACCGGACGGGTCAGCAGGGGCAATAATTCGTGCGCCAGCAGACACAGGCGCGGTTCCTTGATGAACCATGGCCGCTGCGTTTCCAGCGTGTCCAGCACTACACCGGCTTCACGGCGAAACTGGTCGACAACGGCTGGCTGAGCCAAACTCGGCAGCTGCTTCCAGTCACCACCGGCACTGCGCAGGCGACGCAGGCAGGCCATATGCAATTCGCCATGCTCGAAGTGACCTTTCGGATTATCCGGGCCGCGCAAAAGATCGGCCGCCGGGCCGGGCCACGCGCCGAGCACCGCGAGCAGGCCGGCAACGCTCGACGTCCCCGAACGATGCATACCGAGAACAACGATTTGTCCTGCGGCAGTGTTTGCATCGGGATCGCTTAAAACATCGCTTGAAACATCGCTTGAGACATCAGTTGTTCGGTCAATCGGTTGATGCGACACCGGCTGCGGACGCGCGGTTTCCAGCGTTCCGCCCTCCGCCAACAATGTGACCAGGCGATCAGCAGTAACATCAAGATCATGCGCGGCAGCGAATGCGTCAGCGCTTTCCCGTCCGGCGCGTGCCAATTCTTCCCGACGATCGAACACGGCGCGCATTTGCGCTCGCAACGATTCGGGATCCGGCTCGGCCCAGGTGCAGCCTGGATGGCGCGGATCTTCGCTACGCGTCGATGCAACTGGACAGCCGAATTCACCGACCAGCTTCTCCTGGCTGCCAAATGCCGGCGCAACGACGGGTCGACCGCACGCCAGCGCCTCGCCTACGACCGGATCCCAGCCGCCGCCGCGACGGGCGCTGACATAGACGTCGGCTGCCGCAATCAACTGTCCGCGCTGATAGGCCGGAAAACCCCAATCGGCAAACACGCGCACCCTCGCGCCGGCTGCGGATACATGCGGCACGAGGTTTGCGGCAATCGTGGCTGCCTCCGGACCCGGACGGATATGCAACACGAGTTCGACCGGCTCATCGGCACTGAACGCGCGATTGAACGCAGCGACCAGCACATCCGGCGCATCGCGCGTCCAATCTTCCACAATCGCGAGAAATACACACGCACCATCAGGATGACGCAATGTCGGCACGCCGGGATGTAAATAATCGCGTTCGACGCCGAGTGCGAGCACATTGATCGGTACTTTCACGCCGCTCGCCTGAAGCGCATTGCGTTGAAATTCATCCGGCACCAGCAGCCGATCGAAGCAGGTCAAGCGCTGTGCCCAGGACGGCGGAAATCGCTCCCACTCACCGAATATCAGACCGACTTTGTAACGACCGTTCGGCACCAAAAGCGCGTCGCTCGCGCTGACCAAGGCAACTGCCGGCGCCGCCGGCAACAGACGTTGCGCCGCAAGGTCCAGGCGAAAATCCTGGGCATCGAAGAATTCCGATCCGGTTGGCGCAAACGCCATGCGCAGTCCGCGCGCATCGAGCCGGCACAGCAGGGTGCGCAGCAACTGCGACTGCGCATGTGGAAAGCGCGACATACCTTGCCACAGCACCGTGCCGCGATAGTTGTCGCGCAAGCGTTCCTGCCAACGCGCAGCAAAAGTCGCGCGACTTTGTGCGCGCAGGCCCTCGCGAAATCCTCCGTCATCACGCGTGGACCCGTGCTGCTCATGGCGCAGGGTTACGTTGCCTGCGACCACGGTGGCAATGCCGGCATCGGCGGCACGCAGACAATAGTCGGTATCTTCGTAGTAACTATGAAACGCTTCGTCGAGCACGCCGATCCGATCGATGCAGTCGCGTCTCAGATAGGCCACCGCGAAGGCGATACCCTGCACTCGGCGTGTTCGAACGTACTGACTGACATCGCGTTCGCTGCGTCCCGATTCGGTTTGCTGGCCCCACAGCCGATCCGGTTCGATGAAACCGCCGCTGTGGATCAGATGATCATCGGGTTCGGTGCCGAGCAGACGACAACCGACAATGCCGATATCCGGTGAACTGTAGGCCGCATCGCGCAATCGATTGAGCCAGTCGCGCTGGTCGAATACGAGATCGTTATTGAGCAGGACCACGTCGTCGTCGGGCCGCGCGCTGGCGATACCTGCATTCATGCCGCGCACGAAGCCGAGGTTTTCGGGCAGACGCACGCAGCGGATGCGATCGGCGTAACTTGCCAGTGCGTCGTGAGTTTCGTCTTCGGAACCGTTGTCGACGACGATGACCTGCGCGCTATCGAGTTCGCTTGCCAGCAGCGAGTCGAGGCAGCGCCGGGTCAGTGGCCATTGGTTCCAGGCAAGAACGATCAGCGCGGCGCCACGCATCGATCAGTCCGTCGGCGCCGCCGGGGAATTCCACAAGACAGCAAGTGCTTCGTCCATATCCTCCGGCGCAAAACTCGCAACCGGCGTCAACAACAGGGCGACCGCGCGAGATTGCTCAGCGCTCGCTGTTTGTGCACCGTCACGCAGGCAAGTGACCTGCGTGGCAAGCCTGTCTGGATCGACGCCATTCGGGCCGAAACAGGTCTGAACAACTTCAGCGACGCCGGCGACGACCTGCATCGGAGCCGCATCGAGCTGATCGGCAAGCGCCAACAATCGCTGCGACGCATCCGCGAGCAGGTCATCCGCCATCAGATCGCCCCTGATGGCGGTGATCCGACCAAGTGCAGATCGCCGTGGTACGCAGCAAAGACCTCGTCCCGGCTGCCTTCGAGCATGCTCTTGCCATGCTCGATCCAGAGCAGGCGATCGCACAGTTTTGCCAGTTCCTTCTCGTTATGACTGACCAGCACCACGGTGTGACCCTGGCGCATGCGTTCACGCAGCGCAGTTCCGGATTTTTCCTGAAACTCGGCATCGCCGACCGCAAGCACCTCGTCGATCAGCAACACATCCGGTTCGATCTGGATTGCGACCGAGAACGCGAGACGCATCGTCATGCCGCTCGAATAGGTTGATATCGGCTGATCGAGAAAATCGCCAAGCTCGGAAAATTCGGCGATGGCCGGCATGCGCGCAACAATCTCGCGCTGGCGCAGGCCGAGCATCAACCCAGACAGGATCGCGTTGTCGCGTCCGGTCAGGTTCGGCAGGAAGCCCAGCGCAAGCGCAAGCAACTGGCACGATGCCGGTGTGCGCCGCACGATGCCGCGATCGGGAACGAGAATCCCGGCCAATACCCGCAGCAGTGTGCTTTTGCCGGCACCGTTGCGACCGATCACACCGAGGCGCTCGCCGCGGCGCAGCTTCAGGCTCACATCTTCAAGCGCCCAGAATTTGCCGGCACTGAGCCGGCGCTGCGCATTGAAGGCAACGCCGACATGGTCGAGCTCGACCAGCACATCGTCACTCATTGGCCGGTTCGCGCGCGTCATGACGCAAGCTTCGGATAGCGCGGCGTCATGCGCACGACGATCCACAAGCCGAACGCGCAGACGACAGCGGAGATCACGGTGACTCGACCTAGAGCAATCCAGTCAGGCCATTGACCGTGCATGAGGATGCCGCGCGATGCCGCGAGCAACTCGGCAACCGGGTTCAGGGCAAGAATCGATCGCAGCGGCTCTTTGACCTGATCGAGCGCGAACACAACGCCGGACAGGAACATCGCGACCGTCAATACCTGCTCGATGACAAAGCGCAAATCCGGTACGAACGGCACCGTCGCCGCCATCAGGAATCCAATTCCCGCAGCGAACAGGAACACGACGACGAAAACCAGCGGCAAGGCGAGATAGGCCCAGTTCGGCGGATAACCCATCAGCCAGAGAACCACCAGCAACAATGCGAAAATATAGAAAAATTTGACTGTGTCGGCGAGCATCTGAGTCAAGGGAAACACCGCCAGCGGCAGCTTGACCTGGCGGATCAAGCCAAGGTTGGTCCAGATCGCGTAACCGGCATGGGTGATGCACGAGCGGATCCATTGCCAAACGGTCAATCCGACCAGCAGAAACGGCACGTAGTCGGGGCCACCGGTCTTGAGAATCACTCCGAACAACAGCCAGAACGTGGCCATCATCATCGCCGGTTCGGCCACCCACCAGACCAGACCAAGGTAGCTGCGCTCGCGTTCGGTGCGCAACTCGGCGTAGGTGCTGAAGCGGACAAGTTCGATCAGGTGCTGGCGCATGCGCAATCAGGGTGTTTCGTGAGGCGGCGAGAATAACCCAATCACGCTGCGCACAAATGATCGAGAGTCGGTCCCATGAATGCCAATACCAGCAGCAATGCAGCAAACGCGCTGCCCACCAACACGCGAACGGGCGTCCAAACCAAACCCGAATTCCCGGAAGGGCTGTTGGAGGCATACCTGGCTTGCAACGCAGCGAGAAAACTTCCGGCAAACCCGCACAGCACCGGCAGCAGCGGAAACAGGAAGCGCGCCTTGACGTGCAATGGCAGCATCAACGCAAGTTGGTAGCCGGCAAACAGTGCGAGCAGCACGAGCGCGACATCCGGTCGGCGTCGCCACAACGCAATGCCGAATGCACAACCGACCAGGGTGAGCACGTGAAAAAAATTCGCGAGCCAGGTCAAGCCATGGGTCACGTCCGGCGAGGCGTGGTAGGCGCCGAGGTAACCGGCGCAACCCGGCCCGGGCAGCTGCGACAGAAGTGGCGTCTTGGCATTCAGCAAGCGGAAATACTGGCGCCCCAGTTGCGCCTTGGCGACATCGACCAGGCCGCGCTCAGCAATCAGATCACGCACCTTTTCACCATAAACCGCATTGCGTTGGGCCGGGGTCGTACCGCTGGCAAGAAATGCCGGCAAGGTGACGCCACCCATGTCCTCGACATAGTCGCTGCGCCAGCGATCGGTCAAACCGACCCAAAGGTTGTACATCGAACTGTCAGCAATCGTCGCACTGCCCCACTGTCGCCAGCCGTCGATCATCGTCGGCACCGTTGGCAATGCCACACCGCCGACAAACAACAGCGCCGCGACGATGCGCAGGTAAGGCTTGCGCGTCTGCGCGAAGGCATAGAGGAGAAACGGCCAGAACAGCGACAGCAAACTTTTGGCGAGCAACGCAAGTCCGGTGCAAAGGCCGGCAAGGAACGCGCCACCTTTTGACGGACGGCACACCAGGAGCAACCACAGGACCAGCAGAGTCAGCAGCAAGTGCAGCACTTCCGGCCACAACCATTGTGCGTAGGCGGCCGTCGATGGATTCAGCACGAACAGGGCGGCAGCAATTCGCGCGGCGGTCTCGTTGCCGCTGACTCGCCGCCAGATCGCGTGCACGAGCAGCGCGCAGGCAAGCAGCATCAGGCTCTGCCCAATCTGCACGGCGAGCAGATGCGGGCCGAATATCCAGTAGATACCAGCAATGAACAGCGATTGCAGCGGCGGCCAGATCGTATTGGCGTGCCATGCGCCGCCACCGAGAATATCGATCGCGACGGTCTGGTACATTTGCTCGTCGCCGATCAGGGTCTTGGCACCGTCGGCGTAATACGCCCACCAGAGCAATGTCTGCCCCAGCGCAAGCAAACCGAAAAAGAAAACCCTGCCGAGAGGCGCCGCCAGCAATGGGCGTGGCGGCGCAGGTGTCAGATCCGCAAGCGGATCAATGCGCGGCATCCGCCTTGGCTACGCGCTTGGCCTTAGCCTTGAACGTTGGCGTGAACTTTTCGCGCACGCCGCCATTGCTGATCGACTCGACGTAATACCAGTACTCCTTGCACGGATCGATCGTGTCGTCCTTGAATTCGTACTTGTGCGTCTCGTCGGACGTTCCGGCACCAAGCATGGGGTCTTTGGTCAATTTGGCGAACGGGCCGTCTTCCTTGTCGCCGCGAAATACGTCGTAGCCGAAATTGTCCTGCTCGCTGGCGGTCGACCATTTGATCGAATTGTGGATGCGCTGCTCCGCAGCCACAGCGCCTTGATCGCCGCAGGTTCCTTCGGGCACCGGTGCCGCTACTGGCGTTGCCGCTGGCGCCGCTGCGGCGGCTTCCGTTGCCGCTGTTTTGGCGGCTGCCGGTTCGGGTGCAGGAGGCTTGCCGCAACTGATCAGGGCGAGTGCGAATAGGACTGGCAGTGCGACACGCAACATGAGACCTCCGGAGGTTGCCACAGCGTACGCTCGATGTTCAAAGCGCCACAGATGAAAGATGATCCGGCCGCCGATGCATTGATGACACCATCGCGGACCCGGGCCGGTGGCAACGATAGTGGTTCCTCTCGGCAAATGCCAACCCGTGGCTGGCAACGATGCAAGGGGCGCTGCCAACGCGTGCGCCGACTATGGCATTATCTGCGACCCCTGATGGCGGGGCCAAGCGGACAGATCATTGGACTCCATGCTGTACTGCATATCAGCCAGTTGCATGTCGCGAGGGTCGCGGTGACTACCATCGCGGCAACCTCGCCACTGGCCGAGGCCAAGGCCAATATCCGCTCGCATGCCGATTCGCTGCGCGGTCGGGTGCGCGTGACGCCGCCGGGCAACCCGGATGCAATGAATTCCAATCCATCGGATCCAGATGAATTTTTCATGCGGCGCAGTTATCAACTTGCCGAGCTGACCAACGCGGCAACCCACGAATTCATCGATCGCGCCTATCGCGCCTTGCTCAAGCGCCCGCCTGATCCGACTGGAGTCGGCACGTATCTTCAGAAACTCCTGCACGGCATTGCCAAGGCTGAAGTGCTCGGCGAATTGCGCTGGTCGGCTGAGGGTCGCAAGGCGGCGGTCGAGGTCAAGGGCCTGCGCCTGCGCTACCTGATCGAGCGCAGTCTGCATATCCCGGTGCTTGGCTACTTTCTCGGCATCGTGCTCGTCCTGCTCGGCCTGCCGCGGTTTCTGCGCTATCACCGCGAGGCGGAAACGTTTGGGCTCGTGCAACTCGACATGACGCGCATGGGACTCGCTCGCGACAAGTCCGAACTCGTCGCCCGCCTCGATTCGCTCGCGGCAGAAATCCGCAGCCTGCAATCGGGCTTGAGCACGCGCATCGACGGAATCAATCGTCGTATCGAGCAGATGAATATCGAGGCCCTGCGCGCGGAAACCAAATCATTGCGCCACGAGGCACTATCGACCCGGCATTGGCTGGCAAGCCTGCAACAAGCCCTGCGCGAAGTCGAAGCCGCCGAAGGCAGTTCGCGCGAGCGATTGCAGGCAACCGAGGCCGACCTCGATGTGGCTCTCGCGGAACCACCGCGCATCACCGTCGCCGATATCGAACAGCTCAATGCAGATAACACCATCGATCCGGCACATCCGTTGTTGATCCTTGAATGCGGGCGTGGCGACACCCTCGATAGGGCGCGATCTATCGGCGTCGAGGCGATCGGCGTCACCAGCAATCCCAATCTGGCGGTGCACTGCATCGGGCGCGGTTTTCATGTTTCGTCTGGATCGCCCCAGGACATACTGCGCCGGCTCGCCGACGCCAGTTGTGGAGCGATCCTCGCGCCAGAAGGCCTGGCCACGCGCGACCTGGCCGAATTGCAGGCGTTGCTCGTTGCTCAGCGCCGCGTTCTTGTGTCGGGTGGACGCCTGCGCATTGATGCCGTGATCTCGCGTGGCGTGCGCGGCAAGCCGTTTGATGCAGCGACCTTGCGCGAGGTCGCGCAACGAGCAGGTTTACGCTCGATCGAAGTCATCGAGGCCGATGCCAGCTTGCGTCTGGATGCGCGCAGCGCGTGATCTGGAACCATCGGACCGGCCATTGCATGACCAGCGCATGAGAGTTGCGTTGCTGGTGCCGGTGCTTTCCACCCACGACGCCGTCGGCAACGATGTGCTGGAAATGGCCGTGGCCCTGCGCACTCGTGGTCATGAGGTGCGTCTATACGCCGATAGTGCGGTCGGCATCGACGAGAACGTGCACAAGCCATCGACGCTGAAACAGTTTCTGCGCGATCGCGGCGACGTCTTGTTGTATCACTACTCGATCGGCTGGCCGGCCGCGCACGATTTGCTGCAAAACACCCGCGCACGCTGCGTGGTGCGCTATCACAACGTAACGCCTGCCCGATTCTTCGAGCCGTACAGCCGCGATTACGTCAATGCGTGCAGCGCCGGACGCGCCCAGATCGCCGATATCGTTGCACTCGACCGCGACCTGTACCTGGCCGACTCACCCTACAACCTCGATGAGCTGCTTGATCTCGGCCTTGCAGCGGAACGCGGCGCGGTGCTGGCCCCGTTCAACCGTGTCGACGAGCTCATTGCCGCGAACGCCGACCTCGATTTCATCGATCGCCATGCTGACGGCACGCATTTATTGATGGTTGGCCGGATTGCACCGAACAAGGGGCATATCGCCTTGATCGACGCGTTTGCTGTTTACCGGCGCGAGTTTGACCCGGATGCACGACTGCTGATTGTCGGCAAGGAAGACCCGCGTCTCGCCGGATACGGGAAACTGATCCGCGAGCGCGCGCGTCGATGGGGTGTGTCCGATCACGTTTCGATGCTCGGAGCCGTCAGCGAAGGGCAACTCAAGGCCGCCTATCTAAGCGCCGATGCATTCGTGTTGCTCAGCGAGCACGAGGGCTTTTGTGTACCGGTGGTCGAGGCAATGGCGCTCGGAGTTCCGATTGTCGCCAGCGGAGCGACAGCGGTCGCCTCGACGGTCGGCGACGCCGGCATCGTCTGGGACAGCACCGATCCGCTGCTGTTTGCCACCGCGCTGGCGCACCTGCAGAAAGATGCGGCGCTGCGCGCGCAATTGCGCGAGGCCGGCCAGCGCCGATTCCGCGAGAACTATTCGACACGCGTGCTCGCGGCACGTCTCGTCGAACTGCTCGAACGCATGCCGCTTGAACGGGCAGCATGACACCATGAAAACTCCGTCGCTAGCGAACATTGCAATCGTCGTACAGCGCTGGCACCCGGGCATTGTGGGTGGTTCGGAAGCGCTCGCCTGGCAATACGCGCAGCTGCTGCGCGAGGATTTTGCCGTCGAACTGCTCACCAGCACGGCCAAGGACTATGTCACCTGGAACAATGAGCTTGCGGCCGGTCGCGAACGCCATGATGGTGTCGATGTCGTGCGCTTTCCGGTTGCGTTCCCGCGCTCGCCGTACTGGCATGAACTGCATCGTCGCCTGCTTGATCGCGTCGCCCGCAACGCCAGTGCGGAACCGATGCAGCGAATCGGTTGGCGCGCGCCGTTGCAGGAGGAATTCGTCCGCATGCAGGGACCGCACTGCCCGGAATTGATTGAGCACCTAGGCCGCCATCACAGCGCCTACGCCGCGATCATCTTCTGTACCTATCTATATCCGACTGCGTACTTTGGCGCCGGCGCCGTACCTGCGGCAAAAAGAATATTCGTGCCCACCTTGCACGACGAACCGCCAGCCTGCCTTGAGATATTCCGTGAGCGTGCCGAGCAGGCCGCCGAAATCATCTGGCTGAGCGCGGCCGAGCGCGACAACGCGCGCAAACTGTGGGGAATCGAGCGTGGCGACGTAGTCGGCATGGCCGTGGATACAACACCTGCGGTGCCGGAAAAACGCCGCGAACCGTACCTGCTCTATTGCGGGCGTATCGACGAGTCGAAAGGCTGCAAGCTCATGCTCGACGCATTTCTCGCATACAAAAAGCGCGATCGCAGCGCACTCAAGTTGGTGCTGACCGGCTCGGATCATCTCGGCGTGCCGAAGCATCCGGATATCGAGTTTCTCGGATTCGTGCCTGGCAAGCGCAAGGCTGCACTGATGGCGGGCGCCTGTGCGTTGATCCAGCCATCGCCATTCGAGAGCTTCAGCATCGTGCTGCTGGAGGCGATGGCGCAGCGAGCACCCGTGCTCGCCAACGGCCAATGCAATGTGCTTCGCGAGCACGTCGAGCAATCCGGCGGCGGTTTTGTATTCGACGGCGAGCGTGGACTCTCCGAACTTATTGCGCGGATCGTCAAACTAGGCAGCGATGAGCGCATGCGGATCGGCAAGGCCGGTCGCGACTACGTCGTCGCACGCTTTGCCGAGCAGCGCGTGCGCGCAGCATTGCGCACTACAATCGATCGAATCGTGCGCCCCGAAACACAGCGGCCGAACGCAAGCGGAGGCACTGGCAGTCCGCCATCGAATCAACCCGGCAAGAAGCGCGCCTCGAAACGCGCCCCGCCCAATACGCGCGAGCGTTCCACCACCAAGTCGCCACCGTAGGACTTGAGGATATCCTGAACGATCGACAGGCCAATGCCGTGGCCCTGCACGCGTTCATCGCCGCGCACGCCGCGTTGCAGCAGGTGCTCGATCTGCTCCTCGGGAATGCCGGGACCATCATCTTCAACCACGATTGCCAGCCCTATCCGGCGCGCACCGGGTGGGGCCGGCAGTGAGCGCGCACTCAGCACCACGCGATGGCGGGCCCACTTGAATGCGTTTTCAAGAAGATTGCCCAGTGCTTCCATGAGATCGCCCGATTCGCCCTGGAATAGCGCATCGTCGGCCAGATCGAATTCGCATAGCACACCCTTGGTCGAGTAGACCTTTTCCAGGCTGCGCACGATTTCCTCGGCGAACGATTGGATCGGCAACGGTGCAGCGTAGGTCTGGTGCCCTGACGTTGCAGCTCG
Source organism: Dokdonella sp. (assembly GCA_039933095.1). Classification (GTDB taxonomy): domain Bacteria; phylum Pseudomonadota; class Gammaproteobacteria; order Xanthomonadales; family Rhodanobacteraceae; genus Dokdonella. Next base: position 4,072 of record JBDTOS010000030.1, on the reverse strand, counting down.
CGACAACTGATAGGCAACGATTTCATCCATGCGACCGACCTGTTCCAGCACAGTCCAGCGAAATTCCTCATCGTCGCTGCCTGATTCGAGTTGGTTGCGAATGACGGCGAGTGGCGTCTTTAGGCTGTGCGCCAGATCCGACAAGGTATTGCGATATCGCTGTAGGCGATCGCGCTCCGCATCGATGAACTTGTTGAGGCTGGCAGTCAAACCGGATACCTCGACCGGATACCGCCCGCTCAGGCGTTCATAACGTCCGCGCTCGACGTAGGTCAGATCCGAGGCCACCTTGCGTAGCGGTGCCAGACTCCAGCGCAGGACAGACAGCAGCAAGATCAAAAGCAACAACCCGAGTCCGCCCAGCCAGGTGAGCAAGGTGGTGCGGAAGATATCGACCTGATGACGCAAGGCATCGACGTCCTCGGCGACATGAAACGTCAAATCCAGTTCGTCGCCGCTTGCCGTTGCCCAGGTGACGCCTTGCGACAACACGAACAACTCGCCTTCCGACGATGCAACGGGTCCATGAAACTGTACCGCGCCCTGCGGCAACGTATTGTCGAACGGCAGCTGGCGTCCGACTGCCGATGGCGAACGCCACAATTTGTCCTTGGCACCGCGGATTTTCGCTCCGGCGATTCCCGCGTACAGGCCGCTTTGTACCGGCCTGTCGAAGCGCGGATCGGGACCTATTTCCGGCGGCAGCAACTCGCCGTTGCGGGTCGTGTCCGAGCCGGCAAGATAGGCATAGACGTAGCCTTGCAGGCGCTCACGAAGAGCGCCTTCGGCAGCGTCGTAAAACGCCTGATCGAGAGCAAAAAAAGCGAGCCCGAGAAACGCTGTCAGCGCGAATCCGGCTGCGGCCAGCGAGCGCGCCTGCAGCGATAGCGGGCGCGCCACCCGAGTCAGGCGCTCGTTGCAGCGCCTGAGGCAGCGCTTTCGGCGCTATCGGCGGTATCGGTTCCGGAGTCGTTGTTTTCCGACTCACCCGTGTCGGTGCGTTCGAGCGCGAAGCGATAGCCGCGACCGCGTACGGTTTCGATCGGCTTGATCGTGTTTTCCGGATCGAGCTTGCGACGCAGCCTGCCGATGAACACTTCGAGCACATTCGAGTCGCGATCGAAATCCTGCTGATAGATATGCTCGGTCAGATCGGCCTTGGACACCAGTTCGCCAGCGTGCACCATGAGGTATTCCAGCACCTTGTATTCGTAACTGGTCAGGTCAACCGGCTGGCTGTTCACGCTGACCATTTGCGCCGTGGTATCGAGCATCACCGGACCGCATTGCAGCATGGGCCGCGACCATCCGCTGGCACGTCGCACCAGCGCATTCATGCGCGCCAGCAATTCCTCGACGTGAAAGGGTTTCACCAGATAGTCGTCCGCACCGTTTTTCAGGCCCTGCACCTTGTCCTGCCACGATGAGCGCGCGGTCAGAATCAGGATCGGGTAACGCTGACCGCTCTCGCGCAGTTGCTTGACCAGTTCCATGCCGGATAGCTTAGGCAGGCCGAGATCGATGATTGCGACATCGAAAGGCACTTCGCGACCGAGATACAGACCTTCTTCACCATCACCAGCGGCATCGACCGCATAGCCATCGCGTTTCAGGCGTGCTGCCAATGTCTCGCGCAACGGTGCCTCATCCTCTACCAGTAGTACGCGCATGATCGGTTCTCCTGTTTCAATTCAAATATTCTCGTTCAATTATTTGTACATCGAAGTTCCAGCGATTAAATCGACTGGCGACGCGACAAGCTGAACCGTTTTTTGATGAACCTGTTGTGAAGGAAGCAAAAGCGGTCGCCACAGCGGCGCTTACTCGTCCCCACGAACCTGCACGACCTGCATGCGGCCATCGCGCGTCAACACCTTCACTCGATAAATCTTGTGCCCATTGCGTTGTAGGGTCTGCACCGACAACACCTTGCCGTCGGTATCCTGCTCCACCTGCTGCACGATTTCCTGCAACGAGCGCTCGCGGGTCTCGGCATCAACACTGCCCGCAACAAGCAGCAGCGACAAGGCAACGCCGACCAGCGAACGCCTGAATTGCGACAAGCGCTTACTCATGGAAAAAGAGTCCAGCCAAATTCGTGTTTGCGACAGTATCCAAGCGCACCATATCTGCATGCGATAACGCGGCATGCGAAGTCAATGTAGCAGCGAGTGTCTCGACCACGCATTGAATTGCCGCTGAACTGACCCTGCGTTGTCTCAGGATACCGTCTCAGAATATCTCCGCCACGCAACAACGCAGGCTGCCGCCGGCCTTCTCGATTTCGGCGAGATCAACCGCCTCGATCGCGAGGCCACAGCGCCCCAGTTGCGCGCACTGATCCGATCGCAAAGCGGCTGCGGCGCGCGCACTGAACCATGCGCGGTCCTCGCCGAGTGCAATCGCGTTGCCGGCATAGTCGTTTTTCTGCGCAGTATCGAGAATCACACTTGCCTCGCCGTATGCATGTTCGATCGCCAGTGCCGCAGCGGCACTGGCAAACCCGTCCGCGGCAATCAGTGCCACCTTGCCGGCGAGCATGGCGAGCACGACATTCGTGTGGTATTCGCCTGGCGCAAGTTCGAAGCAGAACATCAAATCGAGCCCGAATGCCGCGTGCATCGCGCGCGCTCCCGCTGGGGTGCAGCGCTCGGACAATCCGCAATACCCGATATTGCGACTGCGATCGATCACCAGTGCTCCGGTCAGTTCCGCTGCATCGTCGGACGTGGACAGATCGACAGTCGAGTAGCCAAGCAGTTCGACAAAAAAATCGCGGATATCCCTGCGCAGCGCTTCACGTCGGCGCACCGCATGACGCATTCGCCCGACGATCAGACACCCGCGTGTGGTCGCAAATACGTTGTTCGGAAACACACCATCGGGGCAGGCCGGGTCGCCCGGGAAGCACAAAGTCGGCAAATGCGCGCCGAGCCGGCGGGTCAATTCCGCGTGCTGTACCAGTGCGCGCGTGGGATCCAGCGCGCCGGCGAAATCCATATAGCGATTGTCCGTCGCCGATTCGCTCGCCAGCGAGAACTCGATCGGACTGACCAGGAACGCTGCGCGGGCCGTCGGCGGAGCGGTGGGTCGATAACGTCCACTGGTGAACGCAGCGAGAAATTCGTCTGGATCGCTGACGATCATCGCCCGCCTTCGCAAATCGAATGGCGAAAGCACGTCGCGAGATGATCGTTGACCATGCCGGTTGCCTGCATGAAGGCATAGCAGATAGTCGAACCGACGAAACGAAAACCGTCGCGGCGCAGGCTCTTGCTCATCTGATCGGAAATGGCAGTGCTGGTAGGAACGTCCTTCGTCGCAATCCGGCGACTTCGAATCGGGTGGCCGACGACGAACGCCCATAGATAACGATCGAGACTGCCATGCGCAGCGATGACCCTCTGCGCCGCGCGCGCGTTTTCTCGTACCGAAAAAACTTTCAGGCGATTGCGCACGATGCCGGGATCGAGCAGCAGTTTCTCCAGGCGCGCGTCGGTCATGCGCGCGCAGCGATCGATGTCGAAGTCTTGGAACACACGCCTGTAGTTGTCGCGCTTGGCCAGAATCGTGCGCCAGCTCAGACCGGCTTGCGCGCCTTCAAGGCAAAGAAATTCAAATAGTGACTGGTCGTCGTGCAGCGGCACACCCCACTGGGCATCGTGATAGTCGCGTTCGATATCGCTATTGGCTGCCCACGCACAGCGCGTTTGGACGGTCTTCCCGGAATGTATCGCTGGGTTGTCGGGCATGAGGGGATAATGAGATAGGGACGCAGGCTATGATAGCGACTCGGGACTTCGGGATGCTCTGATCTATTCCACGCATGCAGCATGATGTCCAGAAGGTTCGCAGTGAGCGTGGGGCCGGTCTGTCTGCCCGCAGCTCCGCGTTGCGCCGGCTAGACAGACGGCCAGTCTGTCGTCGCCGACGCGCCTTTGGTACCAATCAAACCGGCGGGCAGACAAGCCGGTGACGCCTGTGCGGAATAGATCAAAGCATCCCTAGCCGCATCGCTGCAATTCTGCGACTCGACCCTTCCCTGAATCTGCCGACCCTCGATGCCGCGTCC
>JBDTOS010000029.1:0-15251 GCA_039933095.1 Dokdonella sp. | reverse complement strand
ACGGCGATTAGAAGATACGATTTACTTCAGACGCGACGACACGAGGATCTTGCCTTCGGGGTAGCCCAGCATGAGCAACGACAAACAAAGCTACCTCGAACTCGCGACTCCGGCTGGCGAGACCATCAAGGTGATGCATCGCAGTCATCCGCGTTCGCGCCGTTTGCGCGTCACGGTTACGCCAGGTGGTGCGCGGATTACCTACCCCGCCGGCACTCATCCCGCCAAAGTGTTTGCATTTCTGCGCCGGCACGGCGAGTGGCTTGAACGCAAGCTCGACGAACTCAGCCTCGGCTCGCAACCGCCCGCACTGAAAGTCGGCGCGGCAACCGTGATTCCGCTGCGTGGCGAGACGACACGATTGTCGTGGCGCGAAGGTGCCTATCCGGATATCGCGCATAACAGCGATCGCCTGGTGATTAGCCTGCCCCAGCCGCGCCGACGTTCGCTCGAAGCCGCGCGCGGCTTGCTGCATTCGTTCCTCGAAGCACAGGTGCGGCGCGATGTCTCGCGTTGGCTGGCACGCTACTGCCCGTTGCTCAATGCCTCCCCAACCGGAATCAAGGTGCAGTCGCTGAAATCATTGTGGGGCAGCCTCGATACGCGCGATTGCGTTCGCCTCGATCTGGCACTGGCGCTCGCTCCGCCCGCTGCACTGCGCTACGTGCTTGTCCATGAGCTATGCCACCTGCGTATCCGTAGTCATTCGCCACGGTTCTGGGCGCTGGTCGAGTCGCTGTATCCCGACTGGCGCGAGCAACGCGATTGGCTGCGCGTGAACGGTCAGGCGTTGAAAGCGGAGCTGAGCCGGCTGATCGAAGCGCCGTCAATCTGATCGCAGAATTGGCACCCGCACTTTTCCGCTCTCTCACTTCCAAATCCATGCACGGATTGGTAGTTCACACATCGCCAAGAAACGCATTGATCGCATACGCGACGGGTAGCGGGTCTTCCAGATGCAGATGATGCGTTCCCGGCAGACGCCGAGTTACGATGTCTGTCACCGCTGCTGCACGCGCATCCATGATCTCGCTCGGTAGGTAGCTGGTCGCGGGTTCGGCAAGAATCATCAGCGTTTTCGCTTCGATGCCGGAGAGCACGGACAGAATTTGCGCTTCGGTAAATCGCTGCACGCTCGGCAAGGTCAGGCGCGGATCGCTGGACCAGCGGAAACCGGATGTTTCGATTTCGACGGAAACCGCTGAGCCGGATTTCGCTGGTCTTTCCTCCGGCGCGTCAACCGGTTCGGTGCCGCGCGCGACAATGCAGTGCGCGGCGATGTCCGATAAACCACTCGCCTTGCGCCGAATATCGATTGCCGCTTCGAGCGACGGAAATACGCGCAAACTCTTTTCGTGCGCCGTGCGCCGCGCTTGCAGGCCCGAACGCAATTGCGCGAGCGACCGTTCGGCGGGCGCAGTCAGCGGTCCCAACGCCTCGATCAGGATCATTCGTTGCACGCGTTCGGGAAACGCGGCCGCAAATACGCTGGCGAGGGTTCCGCCTAGCGAATGGCCGAGCAGATCGATGCACGACCAACCGAAATGATCGAGTACCTCGGCAATATCGTCCAGATAATCAATATAGGCGTACCAGCTTCCAGCCGGTCGCCAATCGGAAGAACCATGCCCGGCTAGATCGAGTGCGACAACATAGTGCGAGCCGAGTAGCGGCGCGAGACGATCGAACGATCCGGCGTTGTCGAGCCAACCATGCAAGACGAGCATCGGCGGATTGGCTGGATTGCCCCATGCCTTGGCAGCAAGCGTGATGTGACGCAGCTCGATGCGCAACTCCGTCGCAGGAATCGTCGGAAACGAATTCATGTTCATGCGGACGCAATCCGCTTCGTGCATCGGCTCATTGCGAAACGCCGCACAAACGCCGTCGAATGAGAGCATCAAGTGCGGCAACATGTGCCGGCTGCGCATTGAGCGCGGGAATGTATTCGAAGCGTTCGCCACCCGCGCCGAGAAAAAGATCGCGATTGGTCATGGCGATTTCTTCCAGCGTCTCCAGACAATCGATCGCGAATCCAGGGCACAGCACCTGCACACGCCGAATCCCTTGCGCCGGCAGTTCGCGTAAGGTCGCATCGGTGTACGGCTGCAGCCAAGTTTCAAGTCCGACCCGCGACTGGTAGCACAGCGTGATCTCGTCCGCATCAAGTCCTAGGCGCACCTTGAGCTGGTGCGCGGTGGATTCACACTGCGTGGCATACGGATCGCCGGCTGCAACATAGCGCTGCGGAATACCGTGAAACGACAGCAGCAATCGGTCGGCGCGACCATGCTCGCGCCAATGTGCCTCGACACTTCCAGCAAGTGCGTCGATGTAGCCCTCATCATTGTGATAGTCGGCGATGAACTGGAGATCGGGCACGCTACGCCAGCGACGCAGTTCTGCGCTTAACGAATCGAAAACCGATGCGGTCGTCGCCGCCGAGTATTGCGGAAACAGCGGCAATACAACCAGCGAGCGCGGACTGGGTGCTTTGAACTCACTCATCACGGTGGCCATGTCGGGGGCTCCGTAACGCATCGCGTAGCGAATTTCGACTGCGGCAGGATCGAATCGCTGCTGCAATGCATGAGCGAGCGCCGCTGTGCCGATCAATAACGGTGAGCCGGTAGGCGTCCAGATATGTTGGTAGAGACGCGCCGATCGCCGCGGACGTACCAGCAAAATCACGCCATACAGCAGCGGTAACCATAGCCAGCGCGGCAGATCGATGACCCGCCGATCGGACAGAAATTGGGCCAGATAGCGCCGCACGGCCGACGCGGTAGGCGCTGACGGCGTGCCGAGATTTACAAGAAGAACGACCTTCGCCGGCAACGGCTTTTTCGATACGCGCCGCGACGATTCGCTCTCAAACACTTCATCCATGGTTCGTTCCACAACATGAGGGGGTCACCGAGCCACTCCGGCACCAGTCCTTGTAGGGAGTGACACCGCTGACGCAACGCGCTCCGGCCGGGTATCGCAAGCGGGGCATAAGACCTTGTCTTTTCAGGGATTACTGCTAGACTCGGGATGCCCGCGTTCGCGCGGGCGACGATTACTCACAATAACAAGATTCACTGCCATGCGCCCGTCTGTCCGTTTCATCGCAGCTTTGCTGTCTTTTGCCGTCGCCGCTTGTCCGGCGCTTGCGGCAAATGTGCGTGCGGACGACCCACTCGCGCCCCAGCCCGAACAAAGCGCTGCTGAACAAACCGCGTTCGGTATTGCCTATAGCGATTTATATCGCATCGATCTGGGAACGCGTGTAGCGACGTATCTTGGCACGACCGGGCTCTACGGCGGTCAACTGATCGGCCAGATGCGCGGCTTGTCATACGGCCCCGATGGCAGTCTGTATGGTGTCTCGGGCAATCTCAAGGCGCTGTTCAAGATCAACGCCAGCAATGGCGTGGCGACCTATGTCGGTCCACTCGGGCTGGTCGGGACGGGTCAGTTTGGCGCGCTCGATTTGAGCATGACCTACGGGTGCAACGGCCAGTTCTGGCTGAGTTCCGCAGTCACCGGACAGCTGTGGAAAGTGGATCCGCAAACCGCAGCCCCAACGCTGATCGGATCGATGGGACACAAGATCACCGGTATTGTTGCCTATGGCGACATGTTGTACGGCGCATCCGGGCAGGGCGAGACCGGTTTCTATTCCATCGACAAGAACACGGCCCAATCGACCCTTATCGGAAGCTACGGTTCAGACGTTGCTTTCGCCAATGTTGTGGCGTTGAGCTTCGACAGCACTGGAACCTTGTATTCGTCGTTGAGTTACAACCCTGGTCCGACGAGCACCAGTCCGCTCGTCGATTGGAGCGATCTTGCCACGATCGATATCCATACCGGCGCCATTACCAAACTCGGCGCGATAACAGGCCCGGTTTCGCGCTTGCGCGGCGTGAGCATGAACGGGTTCGTGGTTGCTCCTACCCAATGCGACGTCGGTCCACCGCCACCGCCTCCACCACCTCCCTATAGCTATACGCCGGTTCCGTCTGCATCGCTGCCGATGCTGGCCATACTGGCGCTGCTGCTGATCGGCGCAGGCATACTCGGAAAGCATGCAATCACGAGCGTAAGTCGTCGCTAGAATCCCGGCTTCCTGCTCGGTCGCAGGAAAGCACCTCGCAGATTCGATTTTCATCATGCACTCAGGTCGGGCTGTTAGGCTGGTCTTCGCTTGCTCGCCCAACCTATTCGTATGGAGTCCTCCCGATGTCGCACATTCTGCGCGCAGTCACTGCTGTATCCCTGTCACTGATGTTCGTTTCCCTGCCCGCTCTTGCCGGCGAACAGGAAACCAAACGCGCGGAGAACGCAGTCCGCGTGCTCAAGGAAGTCATGATGGCCCCGGACAAGGCAATCCCGCGGGAGTTGTTGCAGAGTGCCGCCGCCATCGCGGTCGTTCCGGATGTGCTCAAGGCCGGCTTCGTCGTCGGCGGACGCCGCGGCGAAGGCGTGATATCGGTCAAAGCCCCCGACGGTACCTGGTCGAATCCAAGCTTCCTGTCGCTGACCGGCGGCAGCATCGGCTTTCAGGCGGGCGTGCAATCGACCGATGTGATTCTCGTGTTCCGCACCCAGCGCGGCGTCGATTCCATCGTGCACGGCAAATTCACGATCGGTGCCGACGCGTCGGCGGCTGCCGGTCCGGTCGGTCGCAACGCGCAAGCCTCGACCGATGGCCAGCTCAAGGCGGAAATCTATTCGTATTCGCGCTCGCGCGGTCTGTTTGCCGGTGTCGCCGTCGATGGATCGGTGCTGTCAATCGACAACGACTCCAATCAGGCCGTCTATGGCGTCGGCGTCACCCCGCGTCGCATCTTTGAAGGCGGAGTCAGCAACGTTCCAAACGCGGTAGTTGATTTCCGCGATCGGCTTGAGGAGTACACTGCGCACTGAATCGCGTGATGGTGCGATCGGTTGCAACGGTCGGGGCAGTCTCATTGCGACCTGATCGGCAACCTGCGTGCTCGGGCTTCCCGGTGTGAATCACTGCGTGTGTCAACTTGAGTAAATCAATCGGAGTAATGCTCTCATGGGCAGTTTCAGCATCTGGCATTGGCTGGTCGTCCTGGTCATCGTCGCGTTGGTTTTCGGCACCAAGAAATTACGCAACATCGGCGAGGATGTCGGCTCGGCGATCAAGAGTTTTCGCAAGGGCATGCAGGAAGGCGATGAACCGCCAAGCCAACTGAAGGCCGACCCGCCGCTCGATTCCACTCGCCCTGCCGACCCCGCTGCGACAGCCAACAAGTCCGCAGGCGGCGACTCGCGCGACGCGTGAGAGCACGGAATGTTTGATGTCGGGTTCGGCAAGCTCGCGCTTATCGCCATCGTTGCCTTGCTCGTCCTCGGGCCGGAGCGCTTGCCGCGCGTGGCCCGCACCGTCGGCGCGTTGATCCGCAAAGCGCGCAACAGCTGGAACAATGTGCGCGCCGATATCGAACGCGAGCTTGCGGTCGATGAAATGAAAAACAGCATGCGCGACACGATTCACCGCGCCGATGTCGGCGCCGATATGCGCAATGCAGCCGATGACATGCGCGCAGCTGTGAAACCCGACTCAGGCAGCCCACCCAACGACAAGTCGGACAGCCAACCTGCCAATGGCGCAAACTGAAAACGGCAGCGACGAGGAACAGACCTTCCTCTCGCATCTGATCGAACTGCGCTCACGCCTGCTCAAGGCTGTCGCGGCGATCCTTCTGATTCTGGTCGCGCTGCTGCCGTTCTCGAAGAAGCTCTACGGATTGCTCGCCGAACCGCTGGTTGCGCATCTGCCGGTTGGCGGACATATCGTCGCGACCGAAGTCGCCTCGCCGTTTCTGGTTCCGCTCAAGCTGAGTTTTTTTGTCGCGATCGTCGTCGCGATGCCGTTCGTGCTGTACCAGCTCTGGGCGTTCGTATCGCCCGGCTTGTACAAACGCGAAAAACGTTTGGCAGTGCCACTACTGGTTTCGGCGATTGGGCTTTTTTATTGCGGCTGCGCCTTCGCGTATTTTCTCGTACTGCCGGCAATCTTCACGTTCATGACCAGTGTCGCGCCGGAAGGCGTGACCGTCATGCCCGATATCACGCATCTGCTTGATTTCGCCCTGGTGCTGTTTCTCGCTTTCGGACTGTGTTTCGAGGTACCCGTCGCCCTCGTGATTTTGGTTGCCATCGGCGCGGTCACACCGGAACAGCTGAGCAACAACCGACCGTACATGGTCGTAGCCGCGTTCGTCGTTGCGGCCGTGGTGACACCGCCGGATGTGTTTTCGATGATCATGCTGGCGATACCAATGTGCTTGCTCTATGAAGCCGGCATCATCGCGGCGCGAACGCTTGCAAACCCTGCCGTGACTGAAGAAACCGAGTAGATCGGCCGATCACTGCGCAACCGCTGTACAAGGCGACGACGCTGTTGAAATCTCCGCAACAATACGTCGTCGTCAGTCGAGCGGCGGCAATACCTTGACCACCTCGGCGATCGTCGTCACACCACGCGCAACTTGCGCCGCCGCCGATGCACGCAGCGGACGCATCCCGGCTGCATACGCTGCATCGGTCAACCTGGCCATGCTGGTCTGCGGCTGAATCATGGCGCGCAATGGTCCGGTGATCCGCAACATCTCGTAGATGCCGGTGCGGCCGAGGAAGCCGGTGCGACGACACTCCAGACACCCCGCCGGCGCATAGCCGCGCTCGGGCAAGGCCAGTTGCCATTGATGGGTCAGGGCCGTCCATGCCTGCGCGTCGAGCGGCTTTTCGATCTTGCAGTGCGGGCACAGCGTACGCACCAGGCGCTGAGCGACGACACCACTCAGAGTTGACTGCACCAGATAGTGCGGAATACCAAGATCGAGCAGGCGCGTCAGCGAACTCGCTGCATCGTTGGTGTGTAGCGTGGACAACACGAGATGGCCGGTCAGCGAGGCCTGCACGGCCATGCGCGCAGTTTCCAGATCACGGATTTCGCCGACCATGATGATGTCGGGATCCTGGCGCATCAGGGTACGCACGCCAGCCGCAAAATCGAGATCGATTGCTGGCTGCACCTGCATCTGATTGAACTCGGGCGCAACCATTTCGATCGGATCTTCGACCGTGCACACGTTGATTTCCGGCGTCGCCAATGCCTTGAGGGTCGAGTACAACGTCGTCGTCTTGCCCGATCCGGTCGGGCCGGTCACCAGCACGATGCCGTGCGGACGTTCGATCATCTCGCGCCAGATCGTTTCCTCGTCGAGCGAGAATCCCAGTTGGCTGAATTCCTTGACCACGATATCGGGATCGAAGATGCGCATGACGATCTTTTCACCAAATGCGGTCGGCATGCTCGACACACGCAGCTCGACCTCGCGACCTCCGGCAGAGCGCGTCTTGATGCGACCATCCTGCGGACGACGCTTTTCGGCGACATCCATGCGTCCGAGAATCTTGATGCGCGATGTCACCGCCGTCATCACAGGTGTCGGCAGCTCGAAAACCTTGTGCATGACGCCGTCGATGCGGAAGCGGATCGGACTGGTTTCTCGACGCGGTTCCAGATGGATGTCCGACGCGCGCTGTTCGAACGCATATTGCAGCAGCCAGTCGACGATATGCACGACATGACGATCATCAACACCGAGATCGCCGGCCTTGCCGAGTTCGACCAGTTGCTCGAAATTGAGGATCGCGCGCCCATCGTTGAGCTCGGCCTTAGCATCCTTGGCGCGCTGTATCGAGCGCTGCACACCCCACCACTCCGTCAGATAGCGGCTTACATCGAGCGGATTGGCGACGACGCGCTGGATATCGCGGCGCAACAGATGACTTATATCGGCCAGCCAGCGCGAATCGAAAGGCTCCGAAGTCGCGAACACCACCTGACTCTCGCTGACTGCGACAGGCAGGATGCGATAGCGTTGCGCATAGGCGTGACTGACGAGTTGAGTCACGACGGCGACATCGATCTTCATCGGATCAATGCGGAGGTACGGTAAACCGGCGCGTTCGGCCAGCCATTTCGTGAGTACTTCGAGGCTCAGTGGCTTGTCCGGATGACGCGCGTCGTTGAGCTTGAGCGTCGCCACCATCACCAGCGGATGCAATTCGAGCTTGCCGCGGGCGGTCCGTGCATCGGCGCGCACGCGCACGAGATCGGCATCGGTCAGATAACCATCGCCGCGCAGAGCATTCAGCGTTTCATCGAGATCGAGACGGCGATGCAAACCGAGCGGCGCGGTGTCTGGTGTTGATTGCTCAGGGACAAGAACGAGCTGATCGCCGTCGATGGGCGCTGAATCGTCGGCAGGTCTTGCGAAGCGGTTCGCGACATCGGCTACAGGTCGCAGGGGGCGGGTCGCCATGTAGACCTCGTTCGATCAAATAGAGTGGCCGTTATACTAGCGCGCTTTGCCAAAGTTACTGTGAGCCAGCGCATGGTCGGACCCACTTTTCAGGATGTCATCCAGACTCTCAATCGCTATTGGGCGAAACAGGGCTGCGTCCTGATCCAGCCATTTGATACCGAAGTCGGCGCGGGTACGTTTCATCCGGCGACGTTCCTGCGTGCGCTCGGACCGGAACCTTGGGCGGCTGCCTATGTGCAGCCATCCAGACGACCGACCGATGGGCGCTATGGCGAAAATCCGAATCGCTTGCAGCATTACTACCAATATCAAGTGGTGCTCAAGCCGAACCCCGACGACATTCTCGATCGCTACATCGGATCGCTGGTCGAACTCGGCATCGATCCACTCGTGCACGATCTGCGTTTCGTTGAGGACAACTGGGAATCGCCGACACTCGGTGCCTGGGGACTTGGCTGGGAAGTCTGGCTCAACGGCATGGAAGTCACTCAGTTCACCTACTTCCAGCAGGCTGGCGGACTCGAATGCCGACCGGTGACCGGCGAAATCACCTATGGCCTGGAACGCCTCGCGATGTATTTGCAGAACGTCGACAACGTCTACGATCTGGTTTGGACGACGACACCGCACGGCATTGTCACCTATGGCGATGTGTTCCTGCAAAACGAAATCGAGCAGAGCACCTACAACTTCGAATATGCCAACGTCGAAGCGTTGTTGCACTGGTTCGATGTGTGCGAAGGCGAGGCGAGGAAACTCGTCGATGCGGGTCTACCGCTGCCGGCTTACGAACAGGTATGCAAGGCCAGCCATGCGTTCAATCTGCTCGATGCGCGGCGCGCGATCAGCGTGACCGAACGGCAGCGCTACATTCTGCGCGTGCGCGCGTTGTCACGCGGCGTCGCCGAAGCGTATGTGGCGCAGCGCGAAAAACTCGGCTTTCCGGGACTGCGCGAAACGCGTCAGGAAACGGAGAAGGCGCATGGTTGACTCCAAATCGCTGCTGATCGAGCTTGGCTGCGAAGAACTGCCGCCTAAAGCGCTCGCCGATCTCGCCAACGCGTTCGCTGCCGGCGTATGCGACGGATTGAACAAGCGCGGCATCGCTGCCGATATTGCCGCCAGCAATATTTATTGCACACCGCGTCGCCTAGCGATGCGAATCCCAAACGTCGTAACCGCTCAGCCCGATCAATTGCAGGAACGACGCGGCCCGGCGTTGAGCGCCGCGATCGATGCAAACGGTCAACCGACCAAGGCGTTGCTCGGTTTCGCGCAAAGCTGCGGCGTCAATGTCGACGCATTGGAAAAGCTCGAAACCGACAAGGGCGCATGGTTTGTGCATCGTGCCGAGAAAAAGGGCCAACCGACTTCGGTGCTGATTCCGGAAGTCATCGAAGAAGCGCTGAAGGCGCTGCCGATTCCGAAACCGATGCGCTGGGGCAATCACGACTACAGCTTTGTGCGCCCGGTCCATTGGTTGGTGATCCTGCATGGCGAGGACATCGTCCCTGCGGCGATCATGGGTCTGACCGCCGGGCGCGAATCGCGTGGGCATCGCTTTCATCATCCCGAGCCTGTGACGCTTGCCAGAGCTGATGTTGACCACTATGTCGAAGCTTTGCGCAGTGCCAAGGTTCTGGTCTCCTCGTGGGAGAGGAGGGAAAAGATTCGGGATATTTGCCGTTCGGAAGCAACCAGCGTCGACCCCGATCTTCGAGCACAGCATTCCGATGAGTTGCTAGACGAACTCGCAGCACTGACGGAATGGCCTGTTGCGATCTTGTGCGCATTCGACAAGGAATTCCTGGAAATCCCACATGAGGCGCTGACGACAACCATGGTCGTAAATCAGCGCTTCGTTCCCACGCGGCATCAGTCCCATCCGCAATTTCCGTCTATCACGCGATTTTTTATCGGCATCGCCAATATCGAGAGCCACGATCCTGCGCAGATCCGGCAAGGCTATGAGCGCGTGATCCGTCCGCGCTTTGCCGATGCGAAATTCTTCTACGACGAGGATCGAAAACAACCGCTGTCCGCGTATCGCGAATCGCTTAAATCAGTTACCTATCAACAATCTCTTGGTAGCGTCTGGGACAAAAGCGTGCGCGTCGCCGAACTTGCGCGCGTGATCGCGAATCGGCTGCGGGACTTGGGTAGCGACGTCGATTCGGCATTGGCGACGCGTGCCGCCGAGTTGAGCAAATGCGATTTGATGACGCGCATGGTCGGAGAATTTCCTGAACTGCAAGGTAGCATGGGCGGGCGCTATGCACTGCAAGGGGAACAACCCGAAAACAAGGAGGTCGCCAACGCGATCTATAATTTCTATCGTCCGCGCTTTGCCGGTGAAGCGATCGCCGAGGGTACGCTCGCGCAGGTCCTCTCGGTCGCGGAACGCCTGGATACACTCGTCGGCATTTTCGCTGTCGGCATGAAGCCGTCAGGAAACAAGGATCCGTTCGCGCTGCGACGCGCCGCACTCGGCCTCGCCCGAACTCTGATCGAAGGTGATCTGGACCTTGATCTAAAGGCGCACATTACCGAGGCGCTTGAGTTGATCCCCGAAACAGCCTTGGTGGCGGGCAAACCCAAGAGCAAGGATGGAAAGAGTCCCGCGTTCGATGCTGGCCAGCGTCGCACGGAACTCGCCGAAGATGTGCATGAGTTCATTCTTGATCGACTCAAGGGCTATTACGCGGATCAGGAAATCGGCAGCGAGGCTTTCGAAGCGGTTCGGGTTCTTCCGCCATCATCGCTGGTCGATTTCGACCGTCGTCTGCGCGCCGTCGTCCTGTTTGCACGCCTGCCGGAAGCGCAGGCGCTTGCGGCAGCGAACAAGCGAATCGGCAATATCCTGCGTCAAGCCGAAGGCGAAATGAACGGTACCATTGATCCGGGCTTGCTCGAACAAGGTGCAGAATCGGTCCTCGCAACTGCTGTGTCTGCTGCCGAAGGCGCTGTCGCACCGCTGAGCGCCGAGGGCGACTACGTTGCAGTTCTGCAACGCCTGGCGGAACTGCGCGGACCTGTCGATGACTACTTCGACAAGGTCATGGTCATGAGCGAAGATGCGGCGCTGCGGCGCAATCGCCTTGCCCTGCTCCGTCGAGTGCGTGCGCTGTTTCTTCAAGTCGCCGATATTTCGTCGTTGCTGCGGCTATAGCGGCAAGCGCCAACCAAACGCAAGCAAGGTCGTATCGTCATCGGGCGGTGTGTCGAGCGCGTGTTCGCGCAGAGCTCGTAGCGCGCCGGTGACGATTTTTTCAGGACCGGTCACGTCACGCAAAGCTGCCGACAAGCCATCGAGTCCGAACGCGTCCCCGGTCGGCGAAGTTTGCTCGATGACGCCGTCGCTGTAGAGCAGCAATCCCTCATCCGCTGCCAGCGTCAAACTCTCGGCTTCGAAGCGTGCATCGCGATCGATGCCGAGCGGAATACCGCCGCGTGCGGATAACGCAACTGCCTTGTCGCCGCTGACGCGCAGCGCATGCCCGTGTCCGGCATCGACAAACTGACAGTGCGCAAGTGCGGGATCGAAAACACCAAGCCACAGGGTCACGAAGCGGCCCTGCGCCATCTGCACGCACAGATGCGCATTGAGTCGCTGCATGGCAAGCGCCGGATCGCGGTGATGCGGCAACTCTGCGCGCAGGAACGACTGCACCGACGCCATGACCAGACCCGCGCCAAGCCCGGTTCCGCTGACATCCCCGAGCAGCACGGCGACGCAGCCTTCGGCCAGTGCGAACACGTCGACGATGTCGCCCGCTACGTGTTCACCCGGTTGCAAGTGCAACGCGTACGAAAAATTTCCGATCGTCGCGCTGGCAGCGGGCAACAAGCGACCCTGCACTTCACGCGCGCGTTCGGCATCTGCCGTCATCGTCGCACGTTCGCGTTCGCTGGCGATGCGTTGCAGGTTCGCCAATGCCAATGCTGCAAGCCGCGACAACGCGTGACAGAAGGTCGGCGCATCGGCGTTGCGACTGTTCGCCGGTCGATCCGAATCAAGGTACAGAAACGCTTCGGCATGACCATCGAGCACCAGCGGCGCACATAGCGCGCGGCGCAACGAGAGATCGATCTGGCTGCGCGCGAGATCATCGCCGCTGGCCGGATTGAGGATCGCCAACTCGCCATTCTCCGCCGATGCAACGAGGCTGCGACTGAAGCGAAACGCATCTTTGCGCGAGGTCTCGGGGCGCAGGCTGGCCACGCGCAGGTCTTCGCCATCGCGCCACAAGACTGCGGCGCGCGCGTAGCCGGAACCCAGCAGAGCGAATTCGGCAGCGCAATCCGCGAGTGCATTCTCGTCCTTGGCCGTGGCGATTTCGGTGGCATAGCGCAGCAACAGTTCGAGACGTTGTTCGGGCAGATTGCCGAACTCCTGCATGACGCTGATGCGGGTTCCGGCTTCGCTGTCGTTCCTGGCTACCGGCGCAGCAACCGCAGCGGATGGAGCCACGCGAAACCGCCACGGGCCAATTCCGATGACGTCGCCGATCCGCAACGCGGCCGGTTGATTCGCCTTCAGCGGCAATTCGTTAAGGTGTGTGCCCAGCAGGCTGCCGCGATCGCGCAGCGACCAACCGTCATCGTCTTTCTCGATCAGTGCGTGGCTACGCGAGATAGTTGGTTCTCCGAGCTGCAGATCGCAGCCTTCGGCACGACCGATCCCGAAACGGGCATACAATGGCCAGCGCCGTTTCGGCAGGGCGGGACCTTCAAGCAATTCCAATGTCAGCGCAGCGGTCATGGACGCGGTAGCAGCAATGCGAAGTGTTGCAGCAATAGTTTGATCGAGCTTTCAGATGCGCTCATTCCCTGCGCGCTGCGACTCGATTCAGTGATACAGGATAACTGCGAGCGTGGCCAGCCAGCCGACTACAGCCAGCAAAAGAACCCGGTCGCGCAATGCGAGGCTGCTCGGATCGCCACCGGCACCCTTGCCGAGCGCGAGCCACAGATATCGCAGCAAGCCGAGCGCGACCCATGGCGAAGTAAAAAACAGCGGGTGGTGGCCATGGCGAGCCAGCACCTCGGGAGAAATCGTGTAGAAGAGATACGCGGCGAACGTCGCCCCGGCAATCCCGGTCAAAGCCCATTCGAGACTGCGCTGGCTGTAGGCCTTCGCTGCACGCGCACTCGCTTGCGTCGCATGTACGAGATCGCCATGGCGCTTGCCGAGCGCCAGCAGCATCGCCAGCAGGAAACCCATGACGACGATCCACGGCGTCAGTGGCACGGATGCACCAATGCCACCAGCGACGATACGTAATACGAAGCCGAGCGCAACGACGGCGGCATCGACGTAGGCGAAGTACTTCAAGCCAAGTGTGTAGCCGACTTGCAGCAGCAGATAGATGGCGACGACTGCCATCAATGCGACACTGACAATCGACCCGATCGCCAACGCCGCAACGGCCAGCAGCGCCGCAAACAGCAACGCTTGACGTGGCGACACGGCGCCGCGCGCTACCGGTCGCGAACACTTGTCCGGATGTTGGCGATCGCGCTTGACATCGGCCACGTCGTTTCCGGCATAAACCGCTGACGCGGCCAGACAAAAGGCGGCGAAGGCGATGCATGCTCCGGCAAGCGCTGACGCATCGAACAACGCGTGGGCGAAAATCACCGGCAGCAGCACGAAGCCGTTCTTGACCCACTGTGCCGGCCGGGCCAGTTCGATCAGCGCTGGCAACGGCACGCGCACGAGCAGACTAGTTCGCGCCGGTCGACTTGCCGGCTTTCGGCGCAGTCTTGTCCGGTCCCTTCGAGGCTGGGTCTGGTTTCGTTGATGCCGGTTCAGCACCTGGCTTGGCAGCAGGAGTTTTGGCCACCGGCGTAGCGACTACCGATCCAGCATCCGGCGTTGTTACCGGAGCAGCTGGTGGCGCTTTCGGTTGCAGCCTGAGCAGGCCAAGTGCATCGCGATGCACGCCGCCGTCGCTCGCATAGACACGCACTTCGGTCGGTTCCAAGCCCGCGAACATCGGAATCGGCAGACTCAACGTGGACTGATTCGCCTGGTAGTTGGTTGATTTGAGCTTGTCCCCGTTGGCGTCGAGCCAGTCCACCGTCAACGTGCCCTCGAATCGACGCGAGGGCATCGCCACCAGGAGCTGCCTATTCCAACGATCACCTCCGCGTTCCACGCGCAAGCTCGCTGGCGAATGTTCGAGCACTACGGCAGGGTCACCGAGCAGGTTGTACATCTCGACCAGCACCCGGTCGCTCAAGTCTTTCTTGGCCTTGACGATCGCCTCACCGATCGTCGCGCCGGGTGTCAGCAATGCGTTTACCAGCTTCTTGCTGAAATCGGCTGACGGCGCGTTGCGCCACGAGGCCGCGAACACAGCGACCGCGCCCTTGTCCGGCTCGCGCAGGAAGCGCTCACCTATTGAATCTTCGAATGGATTGTCGAACGGCGCCGAGTAACAGGTCATCGACAGAATCATCGGAAGGCGATCGCGATTGCTCAGCTTGGCGACGTCATCTAGGGTGAACAGATCGTGGTTCTTGCGCAGATCGGGCGGACCGGTGCGCCAGATGTAGCGCCCGCCGTGACCAATGAAATGCACCAGCAACTGACCGTCATCGAGCCCCTTGTTGATCTCGGTCTGATGGGCAAGATTGTCGGCCTCCTTGTCGCTCGCGTAGACCTTGGAGATCGAGTAACCCTCGTGATTCAAAGTCGTTGCGATTTCGTCAGATGCTTGCTTGAAGTATTCCGATTCATCGGTGATGAACATGACATCGCGCCGCCACGCACCGGCCGGTGGATCGGTCATGTAGCGGATGGTCTTGTTGACGATCGCAGTGACTTCGTCCGGACGCACGACCGGAAACCGGCCGACTGCAACCACCGGATAGAAATTGTCGCCATCGACC
>JBDTOS010000028.1:0-15384 GCA_039933095.1 Dokdonella sp. | reverse complement strand
TCCGCGCTCAAGCAAGCCCCGGACATGGACGACGCCATTGCCAATCGCAAGGCCGTCGATGACTGGCTCAAGCGGCAAAATGAGCAGCAGCAAAATCAGGACAAGAAGGATCACCAAGGCAATCCGCAGGACAACAAATCGCAGTCGCCTGATCAGTCGTCGCCACAGAAAGGCGACAAGAGCGATCAGCAGAAAGACGAGAACAAGGACGGACAGCAAGGCGATCAATCGCAGCAACAAAAAGACAATGCGCAGCAGAAAAATGCCGACGCAAACAAAGGCGAGTCAGGCAAGCAGGACGATTCCGACGCGAACGACAAGCAAGGCGAGAAACCGGGTCAGCCGCAGCCGAGCGCCGAGCAGCAGGAGGCGCTGCGCAAGCAGATCGATCAGGCATTGGCGAAACCCGGCAAGGACGACGACAAGGGCGAGCCGGCGAAACTTGCGACCGCAGAACCGGACACCGCAACCCAGGAACAGCAACAGGCAATGAAACAATGGCTCGAACGCGTACCCGACGATCCGGGCGGGCTGCTGCGCCGCAAGTTCATGCTCGAATATCAACGCAAGCTGCAAGGCGAAGGTGGTTCGCAATGAGCGTGTTTGCATCCAAGTGGCAGTTCAAGTGGTTTTCAAATGCAGTCGTAGCGATTGCGCTTCTGCTTGTGCTGCACGCGATAGCTGTGCCCGCGTTCGCCGCCGATGCGACGACAGTGCGTGCGTGGCTCGATCGCGACAGCATGCAACTCGGTGAAACCGTAACCCTCAATGTCGAAGCGAGCGGATCGGTCGATGGGCAGCCGGATTTTTCCGCGCTCAGTTCCGACTTCAAGCAAGGCGCTACCCAGTCAAGCCAGCAGATGAGCTTCGTCAATGGCGTCAGCAGCAACAAGACGCTGTGGGCAGTTGCGTTGGAACCGAAGCACGCCGGCACGATTGCGATTGCTCCGATCACCGTCGGTTCCGCAGTCACAACGCCACTGACGCTCAACGTTCTGCCGCCGGCCACAAGTGCGACAACGCACTCCGGTGACGACGTGTTCCTGGAAGTTCACGCCGAGCCGCTATCGCCGTATGTGCAGCAACAAGTGCGCTACACGGTCAAGCTCTACTTCGTGTTCGATCTCACCGACGGCAATCTCGGTGAGCCGGCCGGCGACGGGATTCAGATGCAACGGCTTGGGCAGGACAAACGCTATGTCGCCGAAGTCGGTGGGCGTCGCTATCACGTTGTCGAGCGGCACTACGCGCTGGTCCCGGAACGCAGCGGTGCGGTGACCTTACCGGCATTGACGTTTCGCGGCAGCGCGTCGGATCCGCGCGATCCGATGGGCATGTTCAATCGCGGTCGCGCGGTGTCGGCGACTTCCGATGCGATCGATCTTGTAGTGCGCCCGAAACCGGCAACCTGGGGAAATTCGCCATGGCTGCCGGCTGCCGATGTCAGCTTGCGCGATGAAGGCGATGTCGTGAGCGAAGTGCGTGTCGGCGATCCGTTGACCCGCACGGTGCGCATCCAGGCGCAGGGGCTCGGCTACGAGCAGATTCCGGAACTTCAATTCACCGCGCCGGCCGGCTTTGATGTCTATCCTGACAAACCGCAAACGCAGACTCGCGACGACGGTACCTGGTTGTTCGGCGAGCGTATTCGCAAGTTTGCTTTCGTGCCGACCAAGCCTGGCAAATTCACTTTGCCGGGCATGACGGTTCGTTGGTGGAACACAACGACCGATCGCGCCGAGACGGCAACGCTGCCCGAGCGTGAGGTGACCGTTCTGCCAGCTTCGGCAACCAATGTGGCAACGCCCACGCCCACGCCATCTGCGGCGACACCGAGCTTGTCGATATCACCGGCAGCAGCATCGCCGGATGCGCAAGACGGCTTGGCGATTGCGCCGACGCTTGACGACGGAGCATCAGGCCGTTGGCGTGCGCTGGCGCTGCTCGGTTTCGCGTTGTGGATATTCACCTTGTTGGTGTGGTGGTCGCGCTCGCGTCGCAAACCGGTAGCGGCAACAGTGCAAACAGTTGCACAGGAATCGCTCGACTCCGCCGCTGCGCGCGCGAGCTTCCTGCGCAGTTGCTCGCTCGGCGAGCTGGCCGGAGCCGAACGCAGCCTGATTGCGTGGGCGCGCAGCGAGCGTCCGGATGTGCGCAATCTTGGTGAGGTTCTCCTGCGCCTCGATGACCCGGTGCAACGCGAGGCATTGCTGAACCTGCAACGGGCGCGCTACGCCGGTGCGGCGACGGACGGTCTTGCCAGCGCGTTACAAAGCGCGTTTCGCAAAGGACTGGCGTGGTCGCAGTTCAAGGCGGATCATGTCGTCGCATCGCCGCTGCCGGCTCTGTATCCAGATCGAACTTGAGCGAGTGACTTGGGCGGAGTTTCGACTTCGCACGGAATCGATTTCAAACTGGCGCGACCGCGATGCGGAGGTCGCATGAACACTACGCACACGCGGACACGATATGTCATTGCCATTGCGCTAGCGACCTTCTTGTTGCGCGCAACGGCAACGCACGCAACCAGTTTGCCGTGGGAAATCTGGAAATCGCCGGATCGTTTGGCCATCCTGGATGGCGCCGACAGCGTGCTGGAAACATCGAGTCATTGCCTTGATGGTTGTCGCTACGATCGCAGCAATCCCGGTAGCGAACCGATAGCTGCAAATCCCTTTCCGCTGCGTTGGCTGTATCGCGATGGTGCCGAGGCGATATTGTTCGATGAGCGTGGTCCCGGAGCAGTGACGCGGCTGTGGATGACGACGGGGTTCGGTGTCAGCAGTTGCATCGATCCGGCGATCCGATTGCATGTGTATGTCGATGGTGCATCGATGCCGACGCTCGATATCGCGCTTGCCGCGTTGTTCGACGGTTCGACTTCCGGCTTCACGCCACCATTGGTCGCCGATCGACCGCAATCGAGCGGCGGCTTCGTCAGCTATCTCCCGATTGCCTACGCAGGATCGCTGAAGATCGCGCTGACGAACATCGACAATGCGCCCAATCCGTGCACCGGCAACAGCGAGAAATTGCTGTGGTATCAGATCACCCATCATCGGCTGGTTCCGGGAACGCCGGTAACGAGCTATGCGGCGGGTCAGGATTTTCCGGCGATGCGCGCATTTCTTGCCTCCGCCGGCGACGATCCCTGGAACGCAATGCTGGCGCCGCAGACGATCAACGGCAGCTTGAATTCGCCGGGCGATGTAGTGCCACTGCTTTCGTTCGCGAGCGCCGGCTGGGTGCGTGGTTTGCGTTTGAATGTGCCGGTCAGCGCGCGCGCTACGATTCGACTGCGCGCGACGTTTGACGGCGAAACGACGATCGATATGCCGCTCAGCGATTTCTTCGCCAGCAGTGCGACAGCGATGCTCGCAACACGCAGCGTGCTGCTCGGCGAAGATGTCGGAGGCTGGTTGTACTCGTGGTTTCCGATGCCGTTTGCAAGTGCCGCACAGATCGATCTGATCGCCGATGCGACACTCGCAATGCCGGTCGCGATCACCGCCAGTGTCAGCATCGATCCGTCAAAACCGATCTCGACGGTCGGTCGCTTCGGTGCGCGCGTGTCTGATCACTGCGTTGCTGGTGGCGACATCGCCCTGTATTCCGATCGCGGGGCCGGCAAGATCGTCGGCATTTCCTCGCGCTACCACGCCAATGGCCTGACCAGTCTCGGCTATCTCGAAGGTGACGAGCGCGCCACCGTTGACGATGCGATCGTGCCAGCGTGGTATGGCACCGGCGTCGAGGATTTCTACAATGGCGGGTTTTATTTTGATCACGGTGCGTTCGCGGCACCGCTGGCGGGTGCGAGCGAAATCGATCTCGATGGCAATGGCACGACCGCCGTGTATCGGCTGCTCGCGACCGATGCGCTGGAGTATGCGAGCGCGTTGACCCTGACTCAGGAGGCCGGCTACGCACCGACCCAGCCGGTGCCGACCTGTGCGCGCACCGTCGTCTATGCCTTTCGTCAGCCGCAGCCGCTGGTGGTGCCGTACGACGCATTCGAGATTGGCGACAGCGCGGCCGCGCTTGCGCACCACTACAACTCGCCGCCAGGCGCGATCTGTGCATTAATGAGCGCGAGCTTCAGCAACGAACCGCCGACGCCGCGCACCGCAATGGTGTGTCGCGCAACGGGCGGCAACAGCCAATTCACTCTCCACGCAAACACGGTCGCGGCACCGCTGCGCTTGCGCCGCACGATCGACGTTGGCGATGGCGTTCCGGGCAGCATTGCCGGTGCGCCGGCGGCGCAGGTGTTGGTTGATGGCGTGCCGGCTGGCTGGTTTCCACCGATGGCTGCGAATCCGGTGAGGCGCTGGCAGCAGCAGGAAATCTTTCTGTCGACGAATACCGTTGCCGGCGACTTCGCGATCGAGATTATCCCGGACTACAACGCGACCGCGACTGCATTCACGGAATCGGCATGGGAACTGCGCGGCGGCTTCGTCGACGCGATCTTCAGCAGCGGTTTCGAGGTATCGCCGTAGCCTGATACCTGTTCGTGCGTGGCAGACAAGCGCCGCTGCATCAGCGACAATGATCATTCACCCGGCATGGCGCATGCACCGTCGCGTCGCGGCAATCGATCGTCGTCATTCATCGCATCCCCGCTTCTACTGCAAATCAATCGAGTCCGATTATGCCCAGCCGTTATGAACTCGCGAATGCTATTCGCGCACTGTCCATGGATGCGGTCGAAGCCGCAAACTCCGGACATCCCGGCATGCCGATGGGCATGGCCGATATCAGCGAGGTGTTGTGGAACGATTTCCTCAGCCACAATCCGAAAAATCCGAAGTGGTGCAATCGCGATCGCTTTGTCCTATCGAACGGGCACGGCTCGATGCTGCAATACGCGCTGCTGCATTTGAGCGGCTACGATTTATCGCTCGACGAGATCAAGAATTTTCGCCAGCTGCATTCGAAGACGCCGGGTCATCCCGAAGCAAGCGAAACACCGGGTGTCGAAACGACGACAGGGCCGCTCGGTCAGGGTTTTGCAAATGCGGTCGGCATGGCGCTCGCCGAACAAGTTCTGGCCGAACGCTTCAACCGCGACGGATTTCCGATCGTCGATCATTACTCATACGTATTCATGGGCGACGGCTGCATGATGGAAGGCATCTCGCACGAGGCCGCATCGCTCGCCGGCACGCTCAAACTCGGCAAATTGATCGCGTTCTATGACGATAACGGCATCTCGATCGATGGCAAGGTCAAGGGTTGGTTCACCGACGACACGCCGGCACGCTTCGAAGCCTACGGCTGGGAAGTACTGCGCGATGTTGACGGGCACAATTCCGAAGCGATCAAGGCGGCCATCGTCTCGGCGGCGATCGATCCCGACAAGCCGACCCTGATCTGCTGTCGTACGATCATCGGTTTTGGTTCACCGAAAAAGCAGGGCACCGCCAAGGCGCATGGAGAAGCTCTGGGCAAGGACGAAATTGCGGCGGCGCGCGCGCAGCTCGGCTGGAACCATCCTCCGTTCGAAATACCCGACGAGTATTACGAAGCGTTCAACGCCGAAACGAGAGGTGCCGAACGCGAGAGCGCATGGAACGCGTTGTTCGATTCGTATCGCAACGCGCATCCCAAACTTGCCGATGAATTCGAGCGGCGTATGGATGGCCAATTACCGACTGATTTTTCCGCCAAGGCCGATGCATTTATTCGCAAGCAGCAGGCTGATGGCCCGGAAGTAGCCTCACGCAAGGCCTCGTTGATGGCGCTCGATGCATTTGGTCCTGCATTGCCGGAACTGATCGGCGGTTCGGCCGATCTGGCTGGCTCGAACCTGACCATCTGGAGCGGTTCAAAGAACGTGACCACCGATGATGCCGGGTCGAACTACGTTCACTACGGCGTGCGCGAATTCGGCATGAGTGCGATCAGCAATGGTCTAGCCGTGCACGGTGGTTTCGTGCCTTACGACGCGACGTTTCTGGTGTTCAGCGACTACGCGCGCAATGCCGTCCGCTTGTCGGCGCTGATTCCCGCGCACGTGATACATGTTTACACACACGACTCTATCGGTCTCGGCGAAGACGGCCCGACCCATCAACCGATCGAGCATCTGGCGAGCCTGCGTTACATACCGAACAACCATGTGTGGCGTCCGTGCGATGCAGTCGAATCGGCCGTCGCATGGAAAGCGGCAATCCAACGCAGCGGCAAACCATCGTGCCTCGTCTTCTCGCGACAAAAACTCGACCACCAGCAACGCGTGGACGCGCAACTGCACGACATCGAACGCGGAGGTTACATTCTGTCCGATCCGTCCAGCGCGAAGTTTGATGCGATCCTGATCGCAACCGGTTCGGAAGTCGGCCTGGCAATGGACTCCATGCGCGCATTGCAGGACAAGGGTATCGCCGTGCGTGTCGTTTCGATGCCATGCACCGATGTATTCGATGAGCAACCGCTCGAATACCGCGAAGGCGTGTTGCCGTCGTGGTGCCGCAAGCGCGTCGCGATCGAAGCGGGCGTGAGCGACTTCTGGCGCAAGTACGTCGGTCTCGACGGCGCGGTGATCGGCATCGACACGTTTGGCGCGTCAGCTCCAGCGGAAAAATTGTTCCCGCATTTCGGATTCACCGTGGACAAAGTCATCGCAGCGGTTGAAGATCTATCGGTCAAATCGTGATTCACCTGGGCGCCCGACAGTAGTGCGATCAATGGAATTCCTCGCGACACACCAGCGATCGTTGTAGTCGGCGCGAGGCGCGCATGCAGATTCAGTCGGTCCCGCAATCCATCTTGTTTCTGTTGCCATTCGTGCTCGTGACGACGATTGGTTATGCGTCGCATTCGGCGAGTCTGTGTAATGTGCGTGCGGTCGATCACCTGATCGAGCGGCGCGATCCGCGCATGCTGCTCACGTTTCTCAAGGCCGCCGGCTGGGCAACAGCCGTCGCCGGACTGGTCGCACTCGGCCTGGCGATGACCAATCACTCGGTGATGGTCGGTGCGCCGGTCTGGGTCGCGATGCTCGGTGGGTTCTTGTTTGGGGTGGGCGCGGCGGTCAACGGCGGCTGCTCGATGTCGACCTTGCAGCGGCTCGCCGATGGTTACCTGCCGATGCTGGCGACCCTGCTTTGTTTTTGTATCGGCAGCGTGCTTTTGGTCGCGTTTGTCGGTGCTTGCGGCATTCGCCGCTCGACGACGATCGAAACCGTCTGGTCGATGCAGATGATGAATTTCACTGTGCTCGCGGCGCTGTGGATATGGGCGGCATTCGAGATCGTCCGTATCGTTCGCCGCCGCTTCGTCGCGCAACCGCACGCGTTGCCGGCGTTGCTGATCGGTGCCAGTGGTGGGCTGGCGTTCGCGCTGTATGGTTCGTGGAGCTATACGAACATGTTGCGCAGCGTGAGCCAGGGCTGGTGGTCGGGGCAGATCATGTCGCGTCCAGTGCAGATATTGCTGATTCTTGCGCTATTCGCCGGAATGCTTGTGTCGGCGATGCGTCGGCGCAGCGGTAAATGGCAATTTGGCAACCGCGCGCAATGGCGTGGCGCGATTCTCGGCGGCACCTGCATGGGCATTGGCGGTGCGCTGCTGCCGGGCGGCAACGATACGGTTCTGCTGGTCATGTTGCCCGCACAATCAACCACGGGCGTGCTCAGTTACCTGTCGCTGCTGATTGGAATCGCACTCGTGCTGTTTGCGCGGCGAAGTCGTCTAAGAGACAGAAACATCCATCAGGCAGTCGCCGAGCGAGCCATGGACGATTGAATCAGTGGCAGCGATCCAATCTCGATCGATCAATCAGTTCGGAAAAATTTGCCGTCCGCAGGCAAGCGTCCGGCGCGGATATTCACCTGCAACGCCGGCCACAAGAGCTTCGGTGCGGCCAGCGTCGCGTCACGCGTAGTGCGCAGTTGCACGTACTCGTCTTCGGGCGTGTCCGCGCGCACATGAATATTGGTCTCCTTCTGCGCGGCGATCGTCGTCTGCGAGCGTGGCTCGTTGCCGTCGCCGGGATAGTCGTGGGCGAGGAACACCCGTGTCGTATCGGGAAGGTCGTAGAGTGTGCGGATGGAACGATACAAGGTCGCCGCGTCGCCGTCGGGAAAATCGCAGCGAGCCGAACCCGCAGACGGCGCGAACAAGGTATCGCCGATAAACACCGCGTCACCGATTCGATAGGTCAGGCTGTCAGGCGTGTGCCCCGGCGTTGCGATCACGCGCACGTCGAGTTCGCCGATGCGGAACCGATCGCCATCGGCAAACAACCGATCGAATTGCGATCCGTCGGCGACAAATTCGTCCGCGAGATTCAGCAGTTTCTTGAAAGTGCGCTGCACATTGACGATGCCGACGCCGATTCCGGTCTGCGGTCGAACCGGGACTTGTCTCGCACCCAGTTCACGCTTCAGCCAATCCGCTGCGGTCAGATGGTCGGCATGCGCGTGGGTTTCGAGTATCCATTCAACGATCAAGTCAGACGCTTCGATGTATTCAAGAACGCGCCGCGCGCTTTCGTGCGAAACCACGCCCGACGCGATCTCGAAATCAAGCACCGGATCAATGACCGCCGCGCGCCGTGTCGCCGCATCGACGACAACATGCGACCAGGTACCGGTGGCGAAGTGATGGAAGCTGCGAACAACAGGGGTCATGCGGAGAACAACCGGGACGATGGCCAAAGCCTACCAGCCGTTGTTCGATTCTGCTCCGTTTCGCAAGCGAGCAAGCCGGTGTTCTGCTACAGGGAGGACCAAGCGAGGTCTGCCGACTTAATGGCTCCATGCCGATGGCACCGTGCGCGCGCGGCGTGGGGCCGTTAAACTGCGCATCTTTCCCGTCTTGCATACGAGGAGTGGATTCATGGCAGTCAAGGTCGCCATCAATGGCTATGGCCGCATCGGCCGCAATGTCTTGCGCGCTCTCTACGAATCAAAGCGCACCGGCGAGATCGAAATCGTCGCGGTCAACGATCTCGGCGATGCCGAGACCAATGCGCATCTGACCCAGTACGACACTGCGCACGGGCCGTTTCCTGGTGAAATTTCGGTCGATGGCGGCGATCTGATCGTCAATGGCGATCGCATCAAGGTGTGCGCCGAACGTGATCCGGCCAAATTGCCGTGGGGTGATCTTGGGGTCGATGTCGTACTCGAGTGCACCGGCTTCTTCACATCGAAGGCCAAGGCCGGCGCGCATATCGCAGGTGGCGCAAAGAAAGTCATCATCTCGGCGCCGGGCGACAAGGATGTGGATGGCACCTTTGTCTACGGCGTCAACAGCGACAAGTTGACTGCCGCGCATCAGGTCATCTCGAATGCCTCGTGCACGACCAATTGTCTGGCACCGCTGGCCAAGGTGCTGCACCAGAGCGTCGGCATCGTGCACGGTCTGATGACGACGATCCATGCCTACACCAACGATCAGGTGCTGACCGACGTCTATCATTCCGACTTGCGCCGCGCGCGTAGCGCGACCCATTCGCAGATTCCGACCAAGACCGGCGCTGCCGCCGCAGTCGGCCTCGTGCTGCCGGTGCTCAACGGCAAACTCGACGGCTTCGCGATGCGTATTCCGACGATCAACGTTTCGGTCGTCGATCTGACCTTTGTAGCCGGTCAGGCAACCACCAAGGAAGAAATCGACAGCGCGGTGAAATCAGCCACCGAAGGCTCGATGAAGGGCATTCTCGGCATGAATACCAAACCCCTGGTATCGATCGACTTCAACCACAATCCGCTGTCGTCGATTTACGACTCCACGCAGACGCGCGTGATGGGCGGCACCCTGGTCAAGGTGTTGAGCTGGTATGACAACGAGTGGGGTTTCTCGAACCGCATGCTCGACATGACGCTGGCGTTGATGAAGGCGAAGTAGTCAGGTACTTCGGGGCGTTAACGCCCCGGATATTCGGTTCGCAACAGACCAAAAATTGCCGAATCCTGCATTTCTCCATTGACCCGATAACGCTCGCGCAAATGGCCTTCGTGACGAAAGCCGAGGCGTTCGACCGACTTGAGCGAAGCGGCATTGCGCGGATCGATATCGGCTTCAATGCGATGCGCGTCGAGTTTGTCGAAGGCGTAAGCGAGCGCGAGCGGCAGCGCATCGCTGGCGTAACCTTTGTGCCAATGCGCGCTGGCCAATGCGTAACCGATCTCGACGCGCCAGCCGCTGCGATCGACGCTCATCAACGTGCAGGTGCCGATCACGCGATCGTCGTCGATCAAGGCAATGCCCCACTGGTACAGCTCGCCGGTATCACGCCCCGCATCAACCTGGGCGAGATAATCCTGCGCGTCGGCGATCGACGCAAATGGCCCGCGACTCCAATAACGCATGACCGCCGGATCGGAAAAAATCGCAAACAGTGCGTCGACGTCGTCGCTGCGAAGTTGACGCAAGCACACCCGCTCACCGTCCAGTGTCGGCAGACATTTCAGGGGTGGAAACATCAATTCAATGTGCGACGAGCAGCGGAATATCGCTGTGTTGGAGCAGATGTCGGGTCGCGCCGCCGAGCACCCATTCGGTGATGCGCGACTGGCCCCATGCTCCCATCACGATCAGATCGGCGTCGAACGCGCGCGCTTGGTCGAGTATCGCCGCGCCGCGATCACGCTCGGGTCGAAACTCCGCAAAGCACGCGGTCACATCATGGCGTTGCAGAAGCGCGCGCAGATCAAACGGTGGCCAGTGGCGCACGCCGAACGGGCTGACAATCTGCTCGCCTTCGAGCACGTGCACCTGCGCCGCTTGCGCCAGCACCGGCAGCGCACCGCGAATCGCCAGCGTCGCCTCGCGACTGCCGTTCCATGCAATGACGACGCGCTGGCCGCAACTTGCTTGCGTCGTCGTATCGGGCACCACGACAACCGGCGCGCTAGCGCCAAAAACCGTGCGCGACGCCAAGCCCCAGCCGGTCGGCGCATCGGGTTTCAGCTGCGGTCGCTCAATCACGAGAAAATCGCTGGAACGCGATGCGTGGCACAGCGCCTCGACTGCATCGCCCTGAGTCACTTTCCATTCGCCGGTCAGTCCGTGCGCAGCGAGTTGCTGCATCCACCATGGCGCCTGAGCCAGCGCGTCCTGATACAGGTCATCGGACTCCTGCACTTGCAATGAAACCGCTTCGGGCGAGGTAAATGTCGCCGGACTGACTGTGATCGTATGCAGGCCGACCACATGCGCCCGCAGCGATTGCGCCAGACTCATGCCAACGCGCGCCGCGCTGCCCTCTACGCCGCAGCGCCGCAGGTGGATGGTCAATTCGACCGGACTCATGGCGACATGTTGCGAAGGGTCGCGGCAGCTGGAAAGTGGCTAGCTTACGTCCGCAACGCGTTGCATGAAAGGTCACGAGCCACACGCCATGCGCTTGCGCGCCTGCGCGTGTCGCCGGAGAATGCGGAATCACCCAACGGAGCCAGCTCATGCGCGCATACCTGTTCGTACTTGCAACCATCGCGTTTGCATTCGCGCTTGCGTCCGCGCCGGCACAGGCGGGATCAATCGATTGCACGATGAATTTCTCGATATCGGGCTGGTCGCTTTTCTACAAGACGTCAAGCGGTACCGGCACGGTGAAGTGCAGCAACGGCAAGTCGATGAAGGTGAAGATCAGCACCAAGGGCGGCGGCTTCACGTTCGGCAAAACCAAGATCGCCAATGGCATCGGCAAGTTTTCCGAGGTCGATGAAATTGGCGATGTCATCGGATCCTACGGCAACGCCGAAGCGCATGCGGGAGCAGGAAAAACAGCCAGCGCGCAGGTCGTGACCAAGGGCAAGATTTCGCTTGCCTTGTCCGGCAAGGGCGAAGGCTGGAATCTTGGAGTCAGCTTCGGCAAGTTCACGCTCAGCCGACCTTGAGCTGGCGTAACAATGCAACTGGCTGGAGCGCGCAAACCGTAGCGAAATCCAGCAGCCCGGAGTAGGGTGGGCGTTCGTGATGCAGCGCAGCATCGCCACCCGAGAGTCTTATGGCTGCCTTGCCCGCCGACCTGTCCACTCCGGCTTACGGAGCGCGAGAGGAAATCGCGTCGAGCCTCACCCACGGGCTCGGCATCGTGCTCAGCATTGCCGCTTTGGCGATCCTTGCGGCGGTCGCGACCATCAGCGGTGATATCTGGCGCATCGTCAGCGTTTGCATCTACGGGGCGACGCTGATCCTGTTGTTCACCGCCTCGACCCTGTATCACGGCATTCCCAATATCGGCGCCAAGCCGGTGCTGCGCATCCTCGATCACTCGGCGATTTTTCTGCTGATTGCCGGCAGCTACACGCCGTATGCCCTCGTCACGCTGCGAGGTCCCTGGGGATGGTCGCTGTTCACGATCGTCTGGGGGCTTGCGCTGTTCGGCATCGCGCTCGAAATCTTGCGAATCCGCCGGCGTGGAATGATTGTCGCGTTGTATCTCGGCATCGGCTGGGTCGGTGTCCTCGCGATCGGCCCCTTGATCCACAAACTCCCGCCGGTGGGACTCGCCCTGCTGTTCGGCGGCGGGCTCTGCTACACCCTAGGGGTGCCGTTTTACGTGTGGAAAAAACTGCCGTTCAATCACGCGCTATGGCATTTGTTCGTATTGGCCGGAAGCGTGCTGCAGTTTTTTGCGGTGCTGCTGTACGTGCTGCCGTTGCACGACGCTTGACCGGGTATTGCCGACGTATCGCTAGGCCCACGCATTGACCAGAAACGCGAGCGCAAACACTCCGAGCATCATGAAGGTCAGCGCGAGTTTGAGCACGCTGCCGATCAGAAATCCGATCCAGGCGCCGACGCCGACTTCGGTTGCGCGACGCATCGTGCCGCCGGCCAACAATTCGCCGACCAACGCGCCGGCGAACGGCCCGATCAGCAAACCGGGTATGCCGAAGAAGATACCGATGATCGTTCCGATCGCCGCACCGACGACAGCGAGCCGACTCGCACCGACGCGCTTCGCGCCCAGCATCCCGGCAATGAAATCGATTGCGACCGCGAGCACCGTGAGGATGCCGAGCACGGTCAATGTCCAACCCCCAACGTGCTGGAACTGATCGGTCCACGCTGCGACCAGCATCCCGGCGAACACCAATGGTGTACCCGGCAATGCAGGCAGCACCGTTCCGAGTACACCGATGATAATCAGGGCGGCGGCGAGCAGATACAGCAGGATTGCAATGGTCATGCGTTCTTCCCGTGGCGTAGCGAGACGCAAGTCTAGTATTGCCGCTCTGTCGAACAAGCGATGTTGCGTACTCGTGATATGGGTCGTTGTCGTGCATTCGCAACCGACCATCGTCGCGTGAATTCAACTAGCATCGCGCGGTGGATATCGAATTGCTCAAGGCCGATGCGCTCGGCCGCATCGAATTGTGCCGCGACGAGAACGATCGCTGGATACGTCGCGATACGAATTCGGCACGTATCGGTCTGCGCATACTCGCGCGTTGGGCCGCCGCACGCGAGGCGCGTCTGTTGCGCGCGCTCACCGGAATCGATGGCGTACCGCAGCTACGTGCATGGGATGGCTACACGCTCGATCGCAGTTACATCGCCGGCACGCCAATGCAAACTGCACAACCGCGTGATCCAGCGTATTACCGCGCTGCTCATCGACTGCTGAAATCAATGCGAGCGCGTGGCGTTGCCCACAACGATCTCGCCAAGGAGCCGAACTGGCTGCTGCGTGACTCCGGTCAGCCGGCGGTGCTCGATTTCCAGATCGCCTGGGCGACGCAGTCGCGTGGTCGCCTGTTCCGCCTACTCGCGCGCGAAGACTTGCGCCACCTGCTCAAGCACAAACGCACCTATTGCCCTGACGCGTTGACGCCAACCGAAAAGCGCCTTCTGGCGCGACGCTCGTGGATCGCAAGCACCTGGAACGCCACCGGCAAACGCGGCTACAAGCTCATTGCACGAAAGCTGTTCGGGTATTGGGACAACGAGGGCCAAGGCCGCATCCGCACAAAGTAAAGCCCGTAGGGCGCATCTTGGATGCGCCGACAGCCGCAAGCGCGTAGAGCGCATCTTGAATGCGCCGACAACCACAAGCTCCAAGTCGCATCCGAGATGCGACCTACGGGGCTATCTGATCGTTCGGACCGGGGTAGGTCGTTATCGCGAATGCGACATCAGAACTGCCGATGGTGTGCGGCTTGTCATTCATAGTCAGGTGCCAGGAAGCACCACGCGAGCGCTTTCCGATGCTGGGGACTAAATAAAACACACTCAAATTGTATTTTCGCACGAGCCCGTAGGGCGCATCTTGGATGCGCCGACTGCCGCAAGCTCCAAGCCGCAAGCTCCTGCTCGCGCAATCCGTTTGTATGCAGAGCCGTTCGGCATTGCCATGACCTGCGCCTCCCGATAGCAAGCGATCCACAGCCTCGCGACGCCATGAGGCATTCATCCATTTGGATGAATCATCGATCGTTTCCGTGACGTATCGTCGTATCGATCGTTCGAGGTGAGAGAAATTGCGCTCGCGCCGCACTTGTTTGATCGGATATCCACCTAGACGGGGTGGGTCGAGGTTGGGGAGATCTGGGGGAGATGCAAGCCAAGGCGAAGAATTCCGCGGTCGTGGCACCGTTGGAGCCGCATGAGCGTGAAGGCGCAGTCATTCGAGCGACCGTCTGCCGATCACGTTCAAAGCCATGAGTGGTGTCGCGCCACTGGTGCTGTCACGGCAACTTTCCGGCAGAACAGGCGCAGCCAGCCTTCCGTCCGATTTTGAGCGCCTGATCAGTCGCCTGACGACGGGATTGATCTTCGTCGATTCCGTGGGCGGTTGCGTAGCTATCAACAGTCGGGCCGAGAAGTTGCTCGCCGAGAATCTGGGGATGTGGTTAACCCACGGTCGATTGCGCGCTCGCAAGCCCGAAAGCGAACGGCTCGACAAAGCGCTTCTGGCCGCGTTGGCGACGATCGAACCCACGGATGCTTTCATGCTGATACGTGATGCCAAACGCAGGCCAACCATTTTGCTCGCGATCAATTCGTTCAACGGCATGATTGCTGATCAACCGGTCGCCGCCATGATCGTCCTGCGCGCGGTCAGTCCGCCGGTATCCAATCCTGAGCAGAAGATTGCCCAGTTATTTGAGCTTTCCTCGGCGGAAGCATCACTGCTCTGGGCATTGTTCGATGTTGGCGACCTTGCCGATGCTTGCCGCACTCTCGGCAAAGCGATCGCGACCGGGCGATCGCAACTTCGCTCGATCCTCGCCAAAACCCAGTGCCAGCGACAATCGCAGCTATTCCAGCTCATCGCTGCGGCGACTTCGATTATCAGCTACGACTGATCACCGCAACGAAAGTGAAAGCTAGGGATGCGCTGATTAACCTACTTCCACGCCGTCCAACTGACTGATTCTATTGATGCGGTTGCGTCAGCGCTGAGGTTAATCAGAGCAT
>JBDTOS010000027.1:0-15532 GCA_039933095.1 Dokdonella sp. | reverse complement strand
TGAAGGTCAATCCGTACATCTGATTGGCGGCGAAAAACACGCCATCGTGGAGCACGCGATTGAGCTCGAAATACGGTTTGATCTGGTCCTCGTCGAGGTCGTACTCGGCCTTGCGTACCTGCTCAGCGTAAAAATCCCAGTCCGATGCCGTGAGCTTGAAACCGCCTTTCTGCTTGTCGATCAGCGCCTGCATTTTCTTCACTTCGCCGGTCGCCTTGGCGGTCGCGGCCGGCACCATATCGGTCATCAGTTTTTCGGCAGCGGCCGGAGTCTTGGCCATCTGGTCGTCGAGCGAATACGCCGCGTAGGTTGGATAACCGAGCAATTTGGCTTTCTGCGCGCGCAGCTCTGCCAGCCGCTGAATCAGCGCGCGCGTGTCGTTGCCGTCACCATGCTCGGCGCGTTCCATCGACGCCTTGAGCAGGCGCGTGCGCAAGTCGCGATTTTTCAGCGATGCCAGTGCGGGCTGTTGCGTGGTATTTTGCAGCGCAATCAGCCATTTGCCGTCAAGCTTGCGACCCTTGGCGGCCTCGGCAGCAGCGGCGATGTCGCCCTCGCTCATACCGTCGAGCTGTGTCTTGTCGTCGACAACCACGCCACCGGCAACCGTGGCGGCCAGCAGCTTGGTCTGGAAATCGGTTTGCAGCGTGGATTCTTCCTGATTCAGTACCTTCAAGCTTTCCTTGTCGGCATCGGCCAGCTCGGCACCGGCGCGCAAGAAATCGCGATAGTAGCGTTCGACCAGATGGATCTGCACGGGATCGAGATCGGACGAGGCTCGCTGGTCGTAAATGAGTTTTACCCGCGCGAACAACTTGGGATCGAGATAGATCGCGTCGCTGTGCGCGGCGAGTTTCGGCGCTTCCTCGCTCTGGATTTTCTGCAAGGTCTCGTTGGTATTGGCCTGGGTAATGCTGCCGAACACACGCATTACCCGACTCAACAACGAGCCGGCACGCTCCATCGGTACGATCGTGTTGGAAAATGTCGCCGCGTCGGAGCTTTCCACTATTGAATGCACTTCGGCGAGGTGGCGCTTCATGCCCTCCTCGATCGCCGGCTGGTAGTCGCTGTCCTTGATCTTGTCGAACGGTGGTGCCTCAAACGGCAGCGTGCTCGCGATGAAGAACGGATTCACCGGCTCGGGAACCGCAGCGGCTGGAGCAGGTGCAGGCGCAGCTGCCGGAGCTTGCGCGGTTTCAGTGCCCGGTCCATTGCAACCACTCAAAAAACCGGCACTCATGATCAATGCTGAGACGACAGCAAATTGGGAAAGACGCGGCATGGCTCACTTCCTCGCTCGACAAGACAGGCGCGCACGATAGCCCGGTCGCGTTCACGGCGCCATAGGCCATTCGTCGGACAGGCGCGCAGATCGTGCCCAAAATATCGTGATCGAGCGACGTTCAGACGCTCATCAAGCGGCGCGCACGTCACGCAGCTTCCAGTTGTGGCCGATCAGCAGATCGAGGCGATGGCGCATCAACGCGTGCGGCAGCGAGGTGACCACTTCCACATCGCAATGCAGGTCGGACTGGGTCGCGGTCACGGTCGCATCGGGATCCTTGACACCGGTTGCCGCGTCGACCGAATCGGGATCCTTCTGTTTCGCCTTCCAGCGCTCCCACAGACTGCGGTGGCGCAGCGCGTCCTCGAATGCGGCGGCGAAACTCGCCGGCGAGTTGCCGGTAAACGACAATTCCGGCGATTCGCCGCGCGCCCTGGACAGATCGTCAATTGAGATGAAGTAGCGTTGTGCAGTCATGGAAGCGCTCGCGTCGGAGTTGCTTGAAGTTTAGCAGGCGGAATCGGTGGCGCGGCAGCGGGGATACGCATCCGTCTTCGCGAAAAACCTGAGTTGACAATTACTACACCAGCTGCGAGAAGCGAAGCGAGACAGCTCCAAAGCAGATAGCGCAATTCCGCAGCGGGTGCGAGCACGATCAACGGTAGAGCATGCAGCCAGGCGCTGGCGAGCAGCAGGCAGGCGATCGGGCCGGACAACTGATGTCGTTGTCGGAATGCGAACGGCGCGGCCACCAATCCGACAAGCAGATACGGCCACGCCGCGAACCACGGCGTTGCGATCGCCCCAACAGCCCAACCCATCACGGTGCGATGCAGGCCACTGCGATTCGGAGCAATCGGCGGATTGTCCTGATAGGACGTCTCGCGATCGACATAGGTCAACTCCTTTGGCCAGTCCGGCGCATGGGTGCCGAACAGGGCGAGCGTCACGCGCAGGCGATGTCGGAAATAGTGCAGCGGGTATTCGGTGACGGCAGCGATCCACGCGTCTCGCAGCGCATCAAGCTCATCCTGCGACCACGGACCGAGCGCATCGCGGATACCGTGTGTCGTGTTCTGGAGCATCGGTGTGTTGCTCCAGGGGCGAAACGCCTGCGCGAGTTCGGCAACGGTCAGCCCGTCGCCAACGGTTGTTGCCGGCAACAACATCGAACCGGTCGCGATCGAGACAGCAGCAACATCCCATTGCAGCAACGATGGCCACAACGGCACATGCTCTGGCGCGGTGCGATTGATCGTGAATACGCCCGCACTCGAGACCACAACGATCGCAACACTGGCAACCGCTACGCGCGCAATCGGATGCCAGCGCAGCATTGCGCGCGGTGTGTCGCGACAGAATAAATATGCCATCCATGCAAACAATGGCAGCGTTGCCGGCAGAGCATTCAGACGCATCGCCAGTGCGTAAAAAAGCGACGGCCAGATGAGCGCGAGCCATCGACGATCGTGGGTAGCGTGCCATTGCGCAAGTCCGCCGACGGCACAAACCAGCGCAACCGTCATTCCTGCGTCAGTCCAGACATGGGCGCGCAAGACCAATGGAACGGGTGTAAGAGCGACGAGCAGCGGAATGCCGATGCGGACCGGGATCGGTCCGAGTAGTGCTGCAAACACCAAGGCCAACCCCGCCCAGAACAATGCCAAGTGAAAGGTGAACAACAGCCCGGGTCCGGCGATGATCGAATCACATGCCCGCCACAACAGAATCATCGTCGGCGACGTGACATCGGTGCTCAATCCATTGCGAACCTGCCACCACGCATAGGCTGAATCGAAGGACATCTGCCCGGGGTAGAACAACGCCAGATCAAACAAGAAACCGGCCAAAGCAAACAACCACAGCAGACTGCGCGCTCGATCAAATGATCGCTGTGTTGGCGAACTGCGCACTGCTCAGAGAGCCTGACCCAGCAGGTTGAATGACGCTGCGCTTTGCTGTTGCGCTATCGACAGGTGATCCAGGACACCAAGTAACGGCGCATCGACGCGCGCCGTGAGCGTCGCCAGATTTTCCTCGGCAAATACCATCGACGGATCGATGCGATTCGCGATCCATCCGATCAGATTGCAACCATCGGCGCGAATGGCACGTGCGCTGAGCAACGCATGGTTGATGCAGCCAAGACGCAACCCGACTACGAGGATCACTGGTAAATCGAGCGCGCGGACAATGTCCACCTGCATCAGCGATTGCGACATCGGCACAGCCCAGCCGCCGACGCCTTCGACGATCAGGCGGTCGGCCGCCTGCGCCAGCGCCCGATACGCCGCAACAATGGGTTCAACGGTGATTTCCGTTCCCAGCGCCGCAGCGGCCAGATGTGGCGCTATCGGCTCGACAAACGCGTATGGATTGCACTCTTCGTAACACGGTCGCGGGTCGCTGGCCTCGATCAGCGCGTCGGCATCCTCGTTACGCAATCCCTCGCTTGTCAATCGACACCCGCTCGCGACCGGCTTCATGCCAATCGCAAGCAAGCTGCGCGCGCGCAGCGTCGCCAGCAGGACGCAACTCGCGTGGGTTTTGCCGACCCCGGTATCGGTGCCGGTGATGAAAAAGCCGTCCACTATCGATCCGGCGCAACGGCGTCGGCAGAGTGCGCGATCGTATTGGCAGTAGCTGGAAACGATGACACCAATGCCGACCCGCGCAATCGCGCGCGGTGCGCCAGGTAAAAGCCGATCGCCGGGCCAATCAGCATATAGGTCCAGCCCGGCAATCCAACGAGCCATCCGCCGAGTCGGCTATCGGGCGGAAACCATGCCAACAGCGCGGCGCTGACCAGCAGGCTCACACCACCGGATGTCGTGAGAATGCGCTGCACCCCTATTTCGTTTTCCGTTTCGAACCGCTCGCCGGCATCGAGTTGCAGCGCATCGGCGCAGCGCAGCGCGTGTTGATTCAATTGCCACAAGATGCATGACAGCGCGGCAAACCCAAGTGCGTAGACGATGAACATCGTCTGCACATCGAGCAGGGCGCGACTTGGGTTCAGCGAAATCGTAAACGGCACCCAACCATCGGTTATCACCGCGAGTCCGCTCCCAATGACCATGCGCAGCGGATAAACGTAAATCATCATGACCAGCACAAACCCGAGACTGAGTATCGTCGACGTGGCATCTTCGAGCCCGAAGCGTCGGCTCCAGCGATTGTGCGAATTCCAGAACAGCGCGAGCAGGACGAAGCAGACGACAAAAGTCGGTACATGCCGCAAGGCGGCGCGCAACTCGTCGACGCTGTGCGGCACGCTGTCGAAGAAGATCACCAGCAAGGTCAACGAAAATGCGAACGCCGCATCGACAAAGGTCTCGAGTCGGGTGACGGCAAGCCCGCGATGCCGGAATCGGCCATCGGTCGCATTGAGCGGCGGGTTCATTCGGCGTGTCTCCCGGCAACAGCGTCCGCTGAATCATAGTGCAAGTGTTCGGCGCTGCTACACTTTGCGCATGTTTGAGATAGCCACTGAACCGTCCGCCAGCAAATCCGGGCACTACGCCCAACTGCACGATCAGGCACGCGCGCTGCTGCATGGCGAACGCGACCGCATCGCCAACGCAGCGAATTTCGCGTCACTGGTCTGGCACGCCTTGCCTGAGATCAATTGGTGCGGGTTCTATTTTTTCGATGGCAGCGAGCTTGTGGTCGGACCGTTTCAAGGCAAGCCGGCTTGCGTGCGTATCGCTCTCGGAAAAGGCGTGTGCGGAGCGGCGGCGGTCACCCGGCAAACCCAGTTGGTCGATGACGTATTCGCATTCGAGGGGCATATCGCCTGCGATTCAGCGTCGCGGTCGGAGATCGTGGTGCCGTTGATCGCCGGCGATCGTCTGTTCGGAGTGTGGGATGTCGATAGTCCGAGCGTCGCGCGCTTCGATAGCGACGACCGCATCGGCATGGAAAATCTGTGTGCAGTATTCATGAACTCGCTGCGTAGCTGAAACGCGGCGATCGGGAAACGGGGAGATCGCGTGAGTCACGAAAAAATCCGCAACGTTGGACCGAAATCAGCGGCATGGCTGCGCCAGGTTGGCGTGCGCACTCTAGATGACTTGCGCGAAACCGGCCCGGTCGCGACCTTCCTCAAGGTCAAGCGTGCCGGATTCCGGCCGAGCCTGAACCTGCTCTACTCGATGGCCGGTGCGCTTGAGGATTGTCATTGGACTGATCTCAACGAGACGACCAGACAGGCTCTGCTCACCGAGTACGAAGCGGCCAATGCGGCCAATCCGATTCGCAACCGCTGGGAAAAAAGTGCCGATCGCAGCGCACGGCGCGATGGTGGTGGGAAGGTATCGACCACCGAGATAGGCGAAGAGAATGAGACAGACGACGGCGGCGTTCGCGAACTGACGGGCAGCGGCGGCGAATTCGAATAGTCCCGGTTACGACGACCGCTCTCGCGGGAACACCGAACAAAAAACCAACTCCGGAAGAATGCTCGGCGGCATTCTTCCGGAGTCTTTCCATGCGGCTGGTCTGAGCTCCCCCGGGAACTCGAAGGCATCCTTGACCCCGTCCTCCATGCTTCCGCATCTACCTAGTGCGGCTTGCGTGGGAATCCTCTCACCTGAAGCTCAAATATTTTCCTGATGGTGCTCATCTTGTGATCGGAACCTCACTTTTGCAGGCGGGGCAGATCGTGAAATCAGCGCGAAACCGCAATGTCACGCGCATCCTCGCGCCAGCGCGGCGTAGTGCGGATACGTGGCAGCACTTCGTCGACGTGGGCAACCAGCGACCACATCGAGGCATGTTCGGAATTCATGAAACGCTGCTCGATCATGCTCGCGAGAAATTCGTGCAACGGTGTATAGAAATCGCGCGTATTGAGCAACACGATCGGATTGAAATACAGCCCGAGCCGCTTCAGCGTGATCGCCTCAGCCAATTCCTCAAGCGTGCCGCAACCGCCCGGCAACGCGACGACGGCGTCCGAACCGGTCAGCAGGCGGTGCTTGCGCTCGCGCATGTCCTCGACAACTTCGAGGCTGGTCAGCCCAGCATGGCCCCATTCCAGATCGGCCATGAAACGTGGAATGATGCCAATAACCTTGCCGCCCGCGCTCAACGCGCCATCGGCGAGCGCGCCCATCGATCCGACCGAACCGCCGCCGTAAACAACCGTGCAACCCGCTTCACCCAAGGCACGGCCAAGTGCGTTGGCCGCTTCGTGATAGACACGATCGCACTGGTCGCTCGAAGCGCAATAGACGCAGATACGCATGCCGCGCAGTTTGCCTGATGATCGTGCGCGTGGCACGTTGCGCAGGCAGTGCAGCCGCGCAACGAGCCGGGTGATGCGGCGCGCGCGGCGCGCTATTGGCGACTTGCATATGTTCCGGTTCCGTCGAGCGTGATTCCATTGCCCGGCGCGGGATCAGGGTTCGAACCTATCGCAGAAAATCGTGTCGGCGGCGCCGCAGTCGCCGGCGCCAATCTGGCGCTCGTAGGCGCCAAGATCGCGCACGCCGAACATGTTCGGTACGCCGGGCAGATCCTGATCGCGCGGCAGGTTGTCGAGATCGAGCCCGGCGGCCCCAACGGGTGACGCAAAATCCGTGGCCAATGAGTACTGCTGCAGGCGATAGTTGCCATTGGCGGCGTCGATGAATGATGGATCGCCACTGATGATGCTCGAATTGGTTGGCAATGTGATGATATCGCTGGCCAGGACGTTCGCTACCACCAGACTACTTCCGCCCGGGCCCGAATACTCGAGAGTCAGCTTGCCTGGCTGGTCTATGATGGTCTCGCGCAGGTCAAGGGAATACTCGATGTGTAGCAGGTCCCTCGACGCGATCAGGTTGCGCGCGATCGTGCAGCCCACGACGGAGGCAAATGAGAAGCTTCCCTCGGTCCGAATCAGTTGCTGCGTAAGCTCGTTGTCGGCGAGCAGGCAATCTTCGAGCATGGTGTATGCGAGATTCCCATTCATGCGAATCGCGTCATGGGCGCGATTGCCTCGCATGTCGAACCGGTAAGCATACAGTCTCGCTCCGTCCAGCAGGCGCAGTGTGGCGCCATCCGAGGGCCCTCCGTCGATATTCACGGCGTTGTTGCGCGAGATCGTGTTGCACGCGACTCCGCTGGCGCAGCGCACGGCACCGGGATGCGTGCAGGTCGGATCGTTGAGCCGAACCTCGCCACCACGGTAATCAGAGAAATAGTCGTCCGAATTCAAATAGATGGCGCTGCCATCACGCGCCTCGTTTTCCTCGAAACGAAAATCCCAAGCGCAAAGGCGACCGACTGAACTGCTAGTAGCGCCGGAGTAGCTTTGCAGGTAAACACCCCCTCCGGTGTCCGAAGCATAGTTTTGACGCACGAACACCGGTAGCAACGAGTTGGTCGTGAACAGATGGACCACGGCGTCCGCGCCATCGCCGGCACCGCTGACGATCGAAATGCCACCGCCATCGATCGCCGAATTAGCGTAGATCGCACCAAGGCTGCCCACACCCGAAGTGCCGATGTAGGCAATCGCCTCGCTGCCGACCTGTAGGCCGCCACCATAACCGGTGCCCGCAAGCTGGCCGAGTGCTTGGTTGAACGAGATGATGCTGTTCGGCGCGGTCATGGTCATTTCGATGGGGCCGGCAATCGACACGCCCCCGCCGCTGTAACGTGCTTTGTTGTTGCTGATGACGGTGCCGTCGCTGATGATCAGCTCGGCATTGGGTCCGGTGCCGAATGCATAGATGCCGCCGCCATATGCCGCCGAGTTGTTAGTGATGGTGGATTCGATGATTTCGAGCGAGCCGTTGCCCTGAAACAGGATTCCGCCCCCGCCGCCGCCGCCATCTTCATCGCCAAGGGTAATGGTCAAGTGGCGAAGCTTCACCACGATGCCGGTTCCGGCAAAGATGCGGAAAACGGGATCGGCGGCACCTCCGGCACCGCTGACCACGGTCTTGATGCTGTCGGTGGCGGCTTGGGTACAGGTCGCGAAGCCGCCGACCAGGTTCAGGTTCTCGCTGGCATTGATGATGTCCGCTTCCGGCTCATAGGTCAGTGAGCGGGTCAGACGGACGGTATCGGCGCCGGGTGCCGCGTTGGCGGCATTGATCGCCGACTGGATGGTGCCGTGCATGCAACCCGCCCCGGTGCCGACCGTAAAGATCGCGGCAAGGGCGCTGCCGCCATGGGCCAGCAGACAAGCCAGCAGAACAACGCAGCTGGCGAGGAAAAGTGCGCTGCCTGAAGGGAATTGACGAGCTGTCATGGCGTGTACTCCGAAGACGCCCTTGAGCGGGCGCAATCCGGGTAACGCCATCAAGTGCGAATCTGTGTCATTCGACGGCACCGTCGATCTGCAAGCCAATCTGCGAGAGCAGGGTTCGCGAGCGCTGACTATTCGCGTTGCAAGGTCGCGCGGTCTTCGTTGTCGAGAAGTTGGAGTGGCACGCCGAGCACGCGTGCCCGACCCAGGGCAGCGGCTGCGGCATTGCCATCATGCGCGGCGTACTCGACGCGCGCCTGCACTGCGAGCAGGTGGGTCAACCCTGCCCTCGCCAACGGATTGGATTGGTTGAGGCGATTGAAGGCGCGGATGATTTCCACGCGCGCATCGTCGATGCGCAACAAGGCAAGCAGCGCGTTTGCCCGCAGGGTCCGCGTGGCGACTTCAATCGGCAGTGCCGGCAAATCCACGGTCGCAAGCAGCGCTAGCGCACGGTCCGCACTGTCCAGCGCGCGCGCGAAGTCACTCTGGTTGATGGCGATTTCGCCTTCAACGCGGAGGGCATCGGCCATCTCGGTTCCTGGCGCTTTGAAGACACGCGAAATCTCCGCGATCGCTTCGGCATGCAGCGCTGCCGCTTCACCGGTTCGACCCAGCGCGTTGACGATCCGGACCCGGTGCAGGCGCGCTCTGGCCAATTCGGGCTCATAGCTGGTTTCTCCCCCCGCGTGCTGGGTCAGGATGTCGATAGACCGATGCACTGCGGTCTCCGCGGCGGCAAGCTGCTGCATGGCGCCTAATACTGAAGCCTGCGCATCAAGGGTAACTGCGGTACGCACATGGTCCGCTCCGAATACCTGCTGGTCGTTGGCCAGCGCTTCATCAACGACACGTTTTGCCTCGTCGAAACGATCGGTCTCGAGCAGAAACAGCGCCAGACCGACCAGTCCCTGCGAGAGCCGGTAGAATGGACCCTCCTGGACGCTGCGCATCAGCGCCAGTCCATCCCGGTACAGAGGTTCGACCTCGTCGAGCTTGCCGAGGCGATGCT
The DNA here is from genome assembly GCA_039933095.1 of Dokdonella sp. Classification (GTDB taxonomy): domain Bacteria; phylum Pseudomonadota; class Gammaproteobacteria; order Xanthomonadales; family Rhodanobacteraceae; genus Dokdonella. Next base: position 5,989 of record JBDTOS010000027.1, on the reverse strand, counting down.
TCGAGACGGCAAGGTGGAACAGGCTGCGCGCGTACTGTTGGTTCAGAGGCAGGCCTAGGCGCCGCCAACGCGCCATCCCTTCCTCGAGAATGGCCTCGCTCTCCCGATAGCGGCCCAGGTTGGAGCACAGCTGACCCAGATAGGTCGCCGTCTCGATAGCGTCGGACGAATCGGGCCCGAACACGCGCTGCGCCTTGGCGAGAGCCTGTCTCGCGACAACCGCCGCGCCCTCCGCATCGCCCGCATAGGCTCGGGTCACTCCGTACAGCATCAGCGCGGAAACGGCTCCTTCGGTGTCGACGGACTCGATGCCGGGTATCAGATCCCGCATCAGCCGGTCGGCTTCGCTACTTCGGTTGGTGCTGTGCAGGAGGTTGCCTTTGCTCACCAGTGCCGCAATCCATTCGGCGGAGTCGGCCTTGACGCCAAGTTCGCGTTCGCGCTCGATCGCTTCGTCGATCAGGCTCTCGGCATTGGCATTGTCGCCATTGGTTCGCGAAATTTCGCCCAAGGTCAGAAGTAACTGGGCACGCACCAGGGGATCGAGGTTTGGATCATCACGCGCACTCTTTGCCGCATCCTGCACCAGCGCTTCCGGTGTCGGGCGCTGGTCCTTGGGTAACTCGGCGCTCGCCGTCTTCAAAAGGTCGGTAATGAATCCGAGCGTGGAATTCGCGCGTGTCGACTCATTGTGGGCGATGCGCGCCTGCTCACGTGCAACCTGCGCCTGCCAGACCGCGATGCCCAGCGCAGCAAGAATTCCGAGCAGGAAGGCGACGGTGCTCAGCACACCACCCTTGTGGCGCAGTACAAACTTGCGAGTGCGATAGCGCCGGGTCGGCGGCTGCGCGGAAACCGGGTGGCCCGCCAGCAGTCGATCTATTTCTTCGGCAAGACTTCCGGCCGAAGCGTAGCGGCGCGAGGGATCGTCATCCAGCGCCTTGATGACGATCGCGTCGAGATCGCCGCGATCCTGGCGGCGCGTGATGGGAGAGTTCGTCGGCGTTGAACCGGATCCGACCGGCGAAGTGATCCAGCTCGAGGGAGTTCGTCCGCTGCCGTCGTTGACGCGCTCACCGGTGATGAGCTCTCCCAGCAAAACGCCGAGTGCATAGACATCCGTCGCGGTCGTGATCGGTCCGTTGTTGCGTTGTTCCGGCGCGGCATAGGCCGGAGTGAAGGCCGGCAGTTGGGTCAGGTTGCCCTCTTCGTCCTCGGTCAGCAGCTTGGCGACGCCGAAATCGAGCAACTTGACCTCGCCTTCATCGGTGACGAGGACGTTGGAAGGTTTGAGATCACGATGCACGATGAGGGCACGATGCGCCGCGTCAACGGCGGTGCAAACCACGCAGAACAAGCGCAGGCGTTGGCGAAGATTGAGCTCGTTGACGCGTACGTGATCGGTAATCGCGTTTCCGGTGACCAGCTCAAGCGCGATGTAGGGAAGCGCTTCGTCGGTGACGCCCGCCTCAATCATGCGCGCGATGTTCGGATGCCGCAGCTGGATCAGAGCGCGCTGTTCACGTCGGAAAAGACGCTGCGCGTCCGGACTGTAGAGGCCGCGTCGCATGAGCTTGAGGGCGACGTGCTGGGTTGCGCCTTCAATATCGCGAGTGGCATGAAAAACCGTCGATGATCCACCTTCGCCAAGAACCTCAACGAGGACGAACGGACCAATCCGACTACCGGGCGGAATATGCGGCGGTGACGCCGTGGTTCCGATGGCGTTGGCGAGACGATCCACGCCACCTTCGGCCAGCGGTTCGGCGACATCGGCATCGGCAGCGATCATGCCCTCGATGCGCTTGCGATCTTCGGCATCCGCGCAATTTTCGTCGAGGAATGCCGAACGCGCCGATCCCTCCAGCAACAGGGCGGTCTCGAACAATTCGCGCAGGGATGTGGATGGCAGGTTCATCTCGTTGAATGGAAACGCCGTTCCGTGCCGACCTGTGTCATTCGCCCAGTTCGTGCTTGAGGAATGCCCTGGCGTAGCGCCAATCACGCGCCACCGTGCTGCGCGCGATTCCGAGTGACTCGGTTATCTGGTCCTGGCTGAGACCCGCAAACCAGGTCAATTCCACGATCTGCGCTGCGCGTGGATCGGCTTCGGCAAGCCGCTGCAAGGCTGTTTCCAGGGCCAATGCTTCCTCGGCGCTGTCAACGGCAAGACGAAGATCACTGCCGGTCAGCGTGGTTCGCATCCAGTCGCCACCAGCGCGCAGGCGCAAGCGGTCCCTGGCGCGATCGGCCAGCAGATGGCGCATCGCCCGCGCCGCATAGGTGAAGAATTGGCTGGGATGCGGGAACGCAAGCTCGCGTTGACTTCCCATGCGCAAATACAGTTCGTGTACCAGAGCGGTCGTATCGAGCGTCCCGCGCGAACGCTGCGCCAAGCGTTTCCCGGCCATTGCCTTGAGCCGGTCGTACACCTGCACGAACAAGGCATCGGCTTCGAATGCACCATGTGTCGTTTCGGTCGATTGTGCGGCATCTTCCATCGCACGCCCTCTGCTGCGGCAAGTCTACGCCAGACGTGGTCGTGCCGACGCCATCGAAGATCGCAGTTAGATGCTTGATCGCGATCGACAAGGGGAACGATCTGACGTCAGTGGTCGGTCCGCTTGGCTCTACCGCCGACAGTGACCAGTCACTCGAGTATGTCGATGCGACCGGCACCGCGTACTGAATCGGCGGCATCTTCCAGTTCGACGCGAGTTGGTCTGCATGACGACGCGAACCAGTTTTCGTCTGCTGGTTGGCGCGACTATTCCACCGTCACGCTCTTGGCCAGATTGCGCGGTTGATCGACGTCGGTGCCGCGCAGCACAGCGACATGGTAGGCGAGCAGTTGCAGGGGCACGGTGAGCACGGCTGGCGCGATGAGATTGCCGCCTGAGGCAATCCGGATCAGCGCACCGCGTTCACCGGCATTGGCCATCTGCACGGCTTCATCGGCGAACACGAACAATTCGCCGCCCCGCGCGCTGACTTCGGCGAGATTCGACTTGAGTTTTTCCAGCAACTGATTGTTCGGCGCGACGACAATCACCGGCATGTCCTCGTCGACCAGCGCGAGCGGCCCGTGTTTCAGTTCACCGGCCGGATACGCTTCGGCGTGGATATAGGAAATTTCCTTGAGCTTGAGCGCGCCTTCAAGCGCGACCGGATACTGCACGCCACGACCAAGAAACAGCGCATGATGCTTGGTCACAAAGCGTTCGGCCAGCTCGGCAATCTGCGGTTCCAGTTTCAGTGCGTCGGTCATGTGGCGTGGCAGGCTGGCGAGTTCGCCGACCAGGCGTGCGTACTTGTCGCTGGCCATGCCATTGAGTCGCGCGAGTTCGAGCACCAGCAGCGCCAGCGCCGTCAACTGGGTGGTGAACGCCTTGGTCGAGGCGACGCCGATTTCCGGACCGGCGCGCGTCATCAATACAAGATCGGCCTCGCGTACCAGGCTCGACTCGGGCACATTGCAGATTGCCAGCGAGCCGAGATAGCCGCGCTGTTTGCCCTCGCGCAGCGCGGCGAGAGTGTCGGCGGTTTCGCCCGATTGCGAGATCGCCAGAAACAGACTGTCGCTCGGCACGACCGAGCGGCGATAGCGGTATTCGCTGGCGACTTCGACGCTGCACGGAATGCCGGCCAGACCTTCAAGCCAGTACCGCGCAACGAGGCCTGCGTGATAGCTGGTGCCACAGGCGATGATCTGCACGTGGCGCACTTTCGGTAGTAATGCGTCCGCTCCAACGCCGAAAATATTCGGCAGGATATGATCATCGGCGATGCGACCTTCAAGCGTGTCGGCAATCGCGCGCGGCTGTTCGTGAATTTCCTTGAGCATATAGTGGCGATATTCGCCGCGTTCCACCGCGTCGGCCGACAGTTCGCTCTGATGCACGCGCCGTTCGACCGCGCGCCCATCGGCAGCGTAAATCTGCATGTGCTCACGAGTAATCTCGACCAGATCGCCTTCGTCGAGATAGACGAACTGGTTGGTGACCTTGATCAGTGCCTGCGGGTCAGAGGCCAGAAAATGCTCGCCGATGCCGATGCCGACCACCAGCGGACTGCCGCGCCGCGCACCGACAACGTGGCCGGGTGAGTTCTGGCAGATGACCGCGATTGCATACGCTCCGTGCAACCGGGGCAGCGCCGCTTGCACGGCCTTGCGCAAATCCCTGCCGCCGCCCATCAGATGGTGCACCAGATGCGCGATGACTTCGGTATCGGTGTCGGAGTCGAAGCGATAGCCGAGTGCCTTGAGCTCCTCGCGAAGCTCGGCATGATTTTCGATGATGCCGTTGTGTACAACTGCAACCGAGCCGTTCGACGTGTGCGGATGCGCGTTCGCTTCGTTCGGCACACCGTGGGTTGCCCAACGTGTGTGCGCGACGCCCGTACGGCCGGCGAGCGGGGATGCTGCCAGGCGCGCTTCAAGTTCACGCACCTTGCCGACGGTGCGCGCGCGCTCCATTCCGGTGTCGCCGAGCACGGAGATGCCGGCCGAATCGTAGCCGCGATATTCCAGCGCCTTCAAACCTGCGATCAGCACCGGCACGACATCGCGCTCGGCCGCTGCGGCGACTATTCCGCACATGACAATTCCTCGTTTGCTTGATCGATAGTGGTCGGCGCAGACAAATGCCCAACGCACCGTATGGCGCGCATGATATCGCTTGCATGGGTCATCAGTCTGGCAAACACGGCGAGACAGCGCGTACAGTTCCGGCGACAATGCTCGCGCATGCTTGAAATCTCTGCCTCCTTCGCTTCCGAGCTTCATTGATGCCGGCCTTTGCATTCCAGGCGCTGGACGCCAACGGCAAGACCCAACGCGGTGTGCTGCAAGGCGATACCGCGCGTGCGGTGCGTGGTGTTCTGCGCGAACGCGGTCTGAGTCCGCTTGCGGTCGACGAGATTTTCGGCGCGCGCCGCGGTGGCCTGTTCCGTGCGCGTGGCCTTGGTGGTGCACAACTGGCCCTGTTGACACGCCAGATGGCCACGCTGATTGGCGCCGGTTTGCCGATCGACGAAGCGCTCGCTGCACTTTCCGAACAAAGCGACAGCGAAAAACAACGTGCCGTTGTCGTCGGCTTGCGTTCGCGCGTGATGGAAGGCTCGAGTCTGGCGCAGGCGCTCGGCGACTTCCCCGAAACGTTTCCGGAAATCTATCGCGCCTCGATCGCGGCTGGCGAACAGTCAGGGAAACTCGACAATGTTCTGGAACGTCTCGCCGACTACGCCGAAGCACGCGACGTCCTCGCGCAGAAACTTCTCGCCGCGCTTGCCTATCCGATGCTGTTGTCGCTGGTCGCGATTGCTGTCGTCACCGGATTGCTGACCTATGTCGTGCCGCAAATCATTGGCGTGTTTCAGAACATGCATCAACAACTGCCGCTGGCGACGCGCATCCTGCTCGGCGTGTCGGCGTTCATGCGCACCTGGGGTTGGCTGATCCTGCTGGTTCTGGTTGCGGCCATTGTCGCGGCACGCATTTCGCTCAAGCACGACAGCGTTCGCTATCGCTGGCACACGTTGGTGTTGCGTCTGCCATTGATCGGGCGCCTTCTGCGCGCTGCGAACACCACGCGCGCCGCGCGCACTCTGGCCTTGCTCTCGGCGAGTGCGGTGCCCTTGCTCGAAGCATTGACGATCGCTGCCCAGGTGGTGCCGAATTTGCCGATGCGCGAGGCTTTGCGCCGCGCAGCATTCAAGGTGCGCGAAGGCAGCGGCTTCGCGCGCGCGCTTGGCGACAGCGGTCAGTTTCCGCCGGTCGCGCTGCGCCTGATCGCGAGTGGCGAACGTTCGGGACAACTGCCGCGCATGCTCGATCAGGCGGCACAACAGCAACAGCGCGATCTCGATCGCTGGCTGACGATCTTGACCTCGGTGCTCGGACCCGGCGTGATCCTGCTGGTCGGCGGCATGGTGTTGTTCATCGTGCTGGCGATCCTGTTACCTATCTTCAATCTCAATCAGCTGGTCA
>JBDTOS010000026.1:0-16091 GCA_039933095.1 Dokdonella sp. | reverse complement strand
CCAACGCCGAATTCCTGAATTTTGTGGTGACTCATCCGCAATGGCGCCGGGACCAGGTGCCACCGATCTTCGCGGAAGCGCGTTATCTGTCGTACTGGAGTGCGGCCGATGTGCTTGGCATTGACGCACGACCGGCACAGCCAGTCGTACAAGTAAGTTGGTTTGCGGCGCAGGCTTTTTGCGAAAGCGAAAACGCGAGCTTGCCGACCTGGCATCAATGGGAGTTCGCGGCAGCCGCCGATGAAACCCGCACCGATGCGCGTAGCGATCCGGCGTGGCGCGAGCGCATTCTGCGCTGGTATGCGCAGCCATCGAATGTACCGCTCGCTGATGTCGGAGGCCCACCCAATCTCTATGGCGTCCGCGATGTGCATGGACTCGTTTGGGAGTGGGTCGATGACGCTGGCGCATTGCTTGTCGCAAGCGACAGTCGCGATCAGAGCGATCCCGACCTGCTCAAGTTCTGCGGAGCCGGCGCGCTGGAGTTCAAGGATCGCGACAACTACGCGGTGCTGATGCGCATCGCGCTGCTCAGTTCGCTCAAAGCAGCCGACAGCACGACCAACCTCGGCTTTCGCTGCGTAAAACAGGCGATGGAGAAATGATGAAGGCCACTGCGACTGGAGTAACTGCATCGTCGTATTCCCACAGCCACGACTGCTGTGAATCGATGCGGGAGTCACTGCCATGTCTTGCCTGCCGAGCGATCATCGAAACGGAGCGCTCGACCCTGAAAGCACGCACTTGTGGTGCGAAGTGCTCGGGCTTTCGCGGGGTTGCGCGCGCATTGGTTTTATTCGCAATAGTAGGCTTGTTGCTGGTCGCCGCTTCAACGCAGGTGAAGAGCGCCGATCTGCCAGGTGATTCGGTCTACCGGCTGGATATTCCACTAGTCGATCAGGATGGGCGTGGATCGCACTTCGCCGATCATCGCGGCAAGCCGATGCTGGTCAGCATGTTCTATAGCTCGTGCCCGTACGTCTGTCCGATGACCATAGAGACGCTGCGCAGTAGTGAGCGAGCGCTGTCCGAAGCACAGCGTTCGCAAATTGAGGTGCTGTTGGTCAGTTTCGATCCGAAACGCGACGATCCGCCGGCTCTCAAACGTATCGCCGTGCAGCACAAGGTCGATACCGTACGTTGGACCTTGGCCCGACCCGATGCGGGGAATGTGCGCAAGCTCGCCGCAGTGCTGGATATTCAATACCGCCAGCTGACTGACGGCGACTTCAACCACTCCACATCGCTGATCCTGCTTGATCGCGAGGGACGTATTGTCGCCAGGACCAGCAAGCTCGGCGATGTCGATCCCGAGTTCATTGAAGTGATTCGAAGGGTTGTGGGTGAAGGTGTTCCACTGCCTGTGAACTAGCGCGATCGTTGCGTCGTTCTTCAGAACCGAACGGCTGGGCAGGCTCATTTCTGGTCCTATCCGATCTTCGCAGAATTGGGCCACTGCGCCTGGGCATCGCGGACAGGATCCAATTCCGTCAGACGGATGAAGCCTCGACGAGCAGGGGCCGAAAATTCCCACATCCCCATAGGCGCGCCATCTGTGTTCACTCGTTCAGCCATCCGAAATACTGGCCAAAATGTTAACCATGGATAGACGCAAACAGTCGAGTCCAGTCCAATCGACGAATTCACGCCAACAAAAAACCCCGCATTCCTGCGGGGGCTTCCGGGGTTTGTACTTGTGGTGGGGATATCGAACACGAAGGCTAATTCATTAATACAGAAAAATTTCCCCGGTAGGACCGGACGAACATGCTCCCAAATATGTCCCCAAGGCAGCGTGGCGTTCGGGCGACGGCCAACACGTTCCGTTAGAGCGGAGAACGATCAAAGTCATCGATGCCTTGGTTGAGGTTTCGCAACTCCTCGGTGTGCTCGCCCAATAGCGGTGAGCGTCGCGAGAGGGCGAGTTCGGCATCCGAGAAGCGGATCGGCGTGCGCACTCCTGGAACTTGACCGGCTTTGTGGTCGCGCGATTCCAGTTCCAGTTGCATGCCGCGATGACGCACTTGTGGATCGTCGAAGACCTGGTCGATGTTGTTGATAGATCCGGCTGGCACGCCGCGTTGCCCGAGCTGTTCGAGCAACTCATCGCGATCGTGCAGGATCAGCACCGTATCGAGAATTGAAATCAGCGATTCGCGATGACGAACGCGCGCCGCATTGGTTGCGTAGCGCGCATCCGTCGCGAGGCCGCTGCGATCAACCACCACGCAAAGTTGTGCAAACTGCGCATCGTTGCCGACCGCGAGCATGATGTGTCCATCGCGCACCGCGAACACTTGGTACGGCACGATGTTCGGATGCGCATTGCCGAGGCGCGTGGGCACTTCGCCTGAGACCAGGTAATTGAGACTCTGGTTGGCGAGCATCGCGACCATTGTGTCGAGCAAGGCGATATCGACATACTGGCCGCGTCCAGTGCGCTCGCGCATTACCAGCGCCGCCTGGATCGCGATCACGCCGTAGAGCCCCGCGCACAGGTCGCCAATCGCCACACCGACCTTTTGCGGTTGGCCACACGCCTCGCCAGTGATGCTCATCAGCCCACCCATGGCCTGAATCATCGCATCGTAGCCGGCGCGCTTCGCGTAAGGACCATCCTGGCCGAAGCCGGTGACTGAGCAATAGATCAGCCGCGGATTGAGCGCGCTGAGGGATGCGTAATCGAGGCCGTATTTCGCCAGCCCGCCGACTTTGAAATTCTCGATCAGCACATCGGCGTCGGCGACGAGCTTGCGCACAAGACTTATGCCTTCCTCGCTACGCAGATCGGCGACCACTGAACGCTTGCCGCGATTGCATGCATGGAAGTACGCTGCATCGCCCTCGTGGCCGTTGGCAGCGCAGACGAACGGAGGACCCCATCGGCGTGTGTCGTCGCCTTGCGGAGACTCGACCTTGATCACCTCGGCACCCAGATCGGCCAGCGTCTGCCCAATCCAAGGTCCGGCCAGGATGCGCGCCAGTTCGATCACCTTGAGTCCAGCGTGTGGCGTTTGCGGGTTTGGCATGATTGATCCAGAACGATAGTCGGGACCATCCTAGCGACTCGATCGCACGCGTGCACTCGCCGATCTGGCTCCATGTCGTGCAAGAATCTGGCTCTATGCGCGCGTCGCCTGCGCTCGCAAGCTGGGCGCTTTCATTGGAGTGTAATGATGACCAACAATGCCAGTTTATTGCAGCGCCGTAGCGCTGCAGTTCCGCGCGGTGTCGGTACTGCGATGCCGGGTTTTGCGGCGCGTGCACGCAATGCCGAATTGTGGGATGTCGAGGGTAGGCGATTCATCGATTTCGCCGCCGGTATCGCCGTGCTCAATGTCGGCCATTGTCATCCGCGCGTCCTCGCTGCAGCGCATGCGCAGCTTGATCAATTCATCCACACAGCGTTCCAGGTGGCTGCATACGAATCGTATGTCGCGCTGGCCGAGCGGCTGAACACGCTCGCTCCGATCAACGGCGAAGCGAAGACGATCCTATTCTCGACCGGTGCGGAAGCCGTCGAAAACGCAATCAAGATCGCGCGCAAGGCGACCGGTCGCTCGGCAGTTGTCGCGTTCTCGGGAGGCTTCCACGGTCGCAGTTTCATGGCCATGGCATTGACCGGCAAGACCTCGCCATACAAGCGCGGATTCGGGCCGATGCCGGGTGACGTTTTTCATGTTCCATTCCCGGTCAGCCATCAGGGCATCGAGGTCGAACAGAGCCTCAAGGCCCTGCATCAGATATTCAAGTCCGATGTCGCTGCCGACGAAGTGGCTGCGATCATAATTGAACCAGTGCAGGGCGAAGGTGGGTTCCATGTCGCGCCGCCGGCTTTGCTGCAGGCTTTGCGCAAACTCTGCGACGAACACGGCATCCTGTTCATCGCTGACGAGGTGCAGAGTGGCTTCGCGCGTACCGGCAAACTATTCGGTATTGAGCACTCGGGCATCAAGCCGGATCTGATCACGGTGGCGAAATCACTCGCCGGCGGATTTCCGCTGTCGGGCGTGATCGGTCGAGCCGCTGTGATGGATGCGGTCGACCCAGGCGGACTTGGCGGCACCTATGCCGGCTCGCCTGTCGCGTGCGCGGCGGCATTGGCCGTGCTCGATGTGATCGAGGAAGACGGTTTGAACGCGCGCGCACAAGCGCTTGGCGAATCCGTCACCGAACAGTTGCAGGCGTTCGCCTCACGCGCCGACCTGCGGCGGATCGGACACATCCGCGCGTTGGGTTCGATGATCGCGTTCGACCTGCTCACCGAATGTGGCAGCAATGATGTCGATCCGGTCGCCGCGCAGGCGGTGATCAAGCGTGCCCATTCGCTCGGTCTGATCCTGCTCGGCTGTGGCGCGCAAGGCGAAGCGATTCGCATCCTGTTTCCATTGACCATTGAAGACACCGTGCTCAGCGAAGGCATGGCTCTGCTCGAACAGGCGCTGGTGCCGGACTGAGCGCCACGTCGGTTTGTCGGCGCGGGTCGCGCTGCTATGCTGAGAAACTTGTCATGATCTCCGCGGCCAGGCGCGATCCACGCAGCATGCATGACCTCAACATCGTCCTCGATCCGGCCAGCGGATTGAGCCTGCAACACCAGCTTCGTCAGAAGCTCATCGATGCCATCCACCGCGGTGTGCTGCGGCCCGGCCGCCGGCTTCCTTCATCGCGCAGCCTGGCAGATCGCATTGGCGTATCGCGCAATACAGTCAGCATCGCTTACGACACCTTGGTCGCGGAAGGGCACATCGTCAGCCGCGCGCGCAGCGGCATCTTCGTCGCCACGGATGTGCCGAGCGTGCGCATCGCGTCGGGACGTCGCGGCGCCGGAGAGACAGGGCCGCTCACGGCGCGCCTTCCGCCGGCACCCGATGATCGAGGTTTTCGCTGTCCAGGCAATTGGTATCAATATCCGTTTCCGTTCGTCGATGGCTGCGTTGACGCCAGCCTGATGCCGAACACCGAATGGCGCGAAGCGCTGCGTCTGGCTTCGTCGCGGCACGAGATCGATGCGATCAGTCGCGGCGCCAATGACACCGACGACGCCACCCTGATCGACGAAGTGCGCAGCAAGGTTTTGCCGATCCGCGGCATCGACGCAGATGCCGGTGAAGTGCTTATGACGTTGTCGGCCCGGCACGCGCTGCAATTGATCGGAAGCCTGCTCGTCGTGCGTGGCACGCCGGTAGTGCTGGAAGCGCCGGTCGATGCCGAGTTCGAGCGGCGCATGCGCGATCGCCACGCCGATCTGTCGATGCTCGACGACTACGACGACAAGCCGCTGCCGCGATCCGCCGTCGTCATCACCAGTTCGCGACGCAGCTTCCCTGCTGATTCGAACCGTCCGCGCGCCCTGTTGGCCAAGGTCGCGGATGCCGACGCAGTGCTGGTCGAGCACGACATGCCCGCTGGCGCCCGTGATGGCAGCCATGTTCCGCCGGCATTGCGAGCGATGGATGTTGAAGGTCGCGTGGTCTATATCGGCAATCTGGCGCCGGCGATCTCCTGCGGCGAGGCGCCCGGCATCATCGTCAGCGAACCGGCCTTCATCGAACGCCTGCGCCAACTGCGACGAATCCAGGGCACGTTGTTGCCGACCCTGTTGCAGCGAGCCTGGGCCTACTTCATCGGGCTCGGTCACTACTCCGCCGCGTTGCTGCGTAGCGGGCGCGTGCTCGAAGGGCGGCGCACCGCGTTGCGCGACGCGCTCAACCATTACCTGCACCAGATCGTGCGAATCCAGACCTTGCCCGGTGCCAGTGCGTATTGGGTCAGTCTTCCGGAAAATCTCGACACGAGCGAGTTCGCACGCGCTGCTGCTGCAATCGGCGTATTGATCGAGCCGACTCGCCTCGAAGGTGGGCGTGAAGCCTTGTGCATGGGCATCACCGGCATCCAGGAAGCGCAGATTCGCGATGGCGTGAAGCACCTTTCGCGGCTGATCCGTGGCGACCTCTCAAACGCGCCACGCCATCTCGAAGACGAAGCGATTGCACCGGTGCGCGGCGCTGCACTGCGCCGTGCCATGGCTGGCGCGACCCTGTTGTACAACACCGTGTACGGCGAGCCGGCCACGCTCGAGGTGCATGCCAACGGCGATCTGGTCGGCACTGCAGGCTATGCCGGCGAGGATTGCGATCGCGGCCGCTGGTGGATCGAGGGTGACCGATGGCATCGGCAATGGCAGAGTTGGGCCTATGCTGAAGTGTCAGCGTTTCGCATCGTCGTCGACGCTGATCAATTACGCTGGTATGCCGATGACGGCTTGCTTGCCGACACGGCGGTGATCACCCGGAGTTCGCGTCGAGTTAGCAAGGCACGCTGATCCGCACCGCCCATCTGGCCCCATCCTCGCTTCCCAACTGGCACTAATATCGGCGCTGCGCTGGCGCTACCGTCAATGCCTCGACGACTGCGACGGACATTTCCTTGGCCGATCCATCCAATGTCGCTGCCGCTGGCAGCCGGAACAGCAGTTTCGGCATCGCCGCCCTGCAACTTGCGTTCGCCCCTGGCGACAATATCGATCAACTGATCGCCGAAATCGCGTCGGTGAAAAAACGTTTCCCGTGGGTCAGCATGATCGTGGCCGGCGAGCTGTGCGGCTTCGGCGCGAATACCGAATTCGCTCAATGCATGCCGGGCGATGCCGAGTCGCGGCTTTGTCGCGTGGCGGCCGAGCACAAATTGTGGATCGTGCCGGGATCGCTTTACGAAAAACGCGATGGCGCGATCTTCAACACCACGCCGGTGATCAATCCGCAGGGCGAGGTGATCGCGCGGTATCGCAAGGTGTTCCCGTTCCAGCCCTATGAGCGCGGCATCGAACCGGGCAACGAATTCGTCGTCTTCGATGTGCCCGATGTCGGTCGGTTCGGCATCTCGATTTGCTATGACATGTGGTTTCCTGAAACGACGCGCTCACTGGTCAGCCTCGGTGCGGAAGTGATCCTGCATCCGACCATGACCAACACCATCGACCGCGATGTCGAGATCGCGATCGTACGTTCGAGTGCGGCAACGAATCAGTGCTATTTCGTCGATGTGAATGTCGCGGGCGCTCTCGGCGTCGGTCAATCGGTGATTTGCGGACCCGGTGGCGAAGTGATCTACCAGGCCGGTGTCGGTCGCGAAATCATGCCGTTCGAGGTCGACTTCAACTACTTGCAGCGCTGCCGTGAGCGGGGCTGGCACGGGCTCGGCCAACCGCTGAAAAGCTTCCGCGACAACGCCGTGATCTATCCCGCTTATGCCGCCGCGCGCGCGCCATCGGCTGCCCTCGAAGCGCTTGGTCCACTCGAATTGCCACAACGTCTCTGAAACCGATCCATCCATCTGTCATCGATGCACTGCTAGGGGGAATCGTCGCCATGAACACACCACGCAATCGCAAATCCGCACATCGTGTTGACACACGCCACACCCTGCTCGCGTTAGCCATCGCCACCGCCTTGGTCGCACCGAGTCTGGTCTTCGCGCAAGCCCTGGATACCGAAAAAAATCCCAAGGACGTGACCCAACTGGCGCCGGTCACCGTGACCGCGCAGGGTCGTAAGGAAGACATCCTCAACGTGCCGTACAACATCAGTTCGGTATCCGGCGACACCATCGAGGAATCGAACATCCTCGATACGGCAGAACTGATGCGCAGCGTGCCAGGCGTTGGCGTTATTGATCGCGGCGCACGCAATTCGAGCGTGGTCAGTGGCATCCGCATCCGTGGACTCAATGTGGACAGTTCGGCACTGGGCGACTACGCGGTCGGTGCCGCGTCGACTGTCGCGACCTACGTCGACAACACGCCGCTGTTCGCCAATTTCCTGCTGTCCGACATCGAGCGAGTCGAAGTGCTGCGTGGTCCGCAAGGCACCTTGTACGGATCGGGTGCGCTCGGCGGCGCGGTGCGCTTCATCCTGCGCGAACCCGACCTTGATGAATTCAGCGGTCGCGTCAGCCTGAGCGGTTCCAGTGTCAATCATTCCGACGGTATTGGCGGTTCAGGCTCGGTGACGCTCAATATTCCGCTGTCCAGTAGCCTTGCGCTGCGCCTCAACACGACGATCAACGACTTTCCCGGGGTCACCGACTACCGCAACCTGTACGTGCTCGATGACCACGGCATACCGCTTGCGCCGTCGGGTATCCTCAATACCGACGCGACATACCGCAGCAAGAAGGACGCGGATTTCGTCAATCAATCCTACGGTCGCGCTTCATTGCTATGGCGTCCGAGCGATACGTTTGACGTGACCTTGAGCTACATGGCGCAAGCCGACCAGTTTGGTGGTCGCCGCGGAACCTCGCTCGGAACCGATGGTTACGGCGTGCCATACCGTGATCTTGAAGTGGGTTCAATCCAGTTGGAGCCAGCGGCCCGGCACGTCAACCTGACCAGTCTCGAAGCGAACATCGATCTCGGCTTCGCGACGCTGACCTCAAGCACCTCCGACTACGACCACAAAGGTGACATCACCAGCGAGAACACCGGGTTCTACGCTCAGAACGGCTGGCTGGCAGCGTTCTACTACAACTATCCGCGACCGATGGCGTCGGCCGTTCGCAGTTACGGCGATCGCGCCTTCACCCAGGAATTCCGCCTGACCTCAAAGGAAGGAGAGCGGTTTGACTACGTACTTGGTGCCTACTACCAGAACCAGAAGCGGAACAGTTCGCAAGACAGCTTCCTGCGCGGATTCAAGCAATGGTGGGATGCTGCTTATCCGGCATTCGCCAGCGCCGTGATCAGCGATCAGGATTACTTGTATAGGCAGAAAGAAAATTTCAAGGAAACCGCGTTGTATGGCGAGCTAACCTGGCACGCCACTGAAACCGTCCAGTTCACCGGCGGCTTCCGACACTTCCGCGACGAGTCGGTAACCAACGTGTTCCAGACCACGGGCCTGTACGCCGGCTTCATCGACAGCTCCACCTCACGAGGCAAACAAAACGACAGCGACAACCTGTTCAAGGGCAATGTGTCGTGGCAGTTCTCACCGAAGAATCAGCTCTATGCCACGATTTCCGAAGGCTATCGTCGCGGCGGCACCAATGGCACGCCGACCACCGGCAATTTTGCCGAAGATCCAGCCTGGACGACCTACCAATCCGACACCGTGCGCAACTACGAACTCGGCGTGAAGGGCGCGGTCGGTCAAATGACCTACAACGCCAACGTGTTCTACGTTGACTGGAAGAATCCGCAGATCAACAGCGCGACCACGAACTGGGGCTTCTTCGCAGTGCAGAACGCCGACAAGGCAAGTACCCGTGGCGTCGAACTTGAATTGGCTGGCTTCGTCGGCGACGGGTTCGGCTATGGCCTCGGCTACACCTACACCCAAGCCGAACTCGAGTCCGATGCAATCGCGGCCGATGGCGCGTACACGATTGGCCACAAGGGAGATCGCCTGCCGGGTTCACCCAAGCATCGCATCAACGCAAACGCGAGCTACGGCTTTCCGTTCGCCAGTGGCCAGTTGACCTTCCGTGGCGACATCTATCATCAGTCGGACATGCGCAATGCGCTCAGTCTGAGCCCGCGCTTCGATACCGACCTGAACGGCTTTACTATCCTCAATGCATCGATGACCTACAGCCGCGCTAACTGGGACACAACCTTGTGGATCAAGAACATCGCGAATGCGGATGCGGTCAACGGTATCTACACCGAGCTGTACATGGGCACATCACCAACCCAAAACTACTTCGGCAATGGATCGAAGGCGTTGGTAACCCTTCCGCGTACCGTGGGTGTCACCGCCAGCTATCGTTTCTGAGGATTTTGCGGACAGGCATGGACAAGCGAACTTGAACATGCCGCGGCGGGAGGTCGGGCAGGCGCTCGATCTTATCGAGGCCTTGGTCGGCAAGGGAGAGGCACGCGCTGCGGAAAATGCTGCGCGTGAATTTCTTCAGGCCAAGCCGCAGGATCACGACGCACACGTTCTGCTCGGCCATGCATTGCGCTTGCAAGGTCGTGGAACCGACGCACTCGACGTAGCCCGGCACGCGCAAAAGCTGGCGCCAGATCATCCCGCGTCACGAATGCTGATGGCGGACCTGCTGATCGAGCAGGGCGCGCGCCGCGAAGCGCTTGCGTTGTTGCACGCGCTGGCTGCCGACGGTGACCAGCATCCGCCGCGCCTGCTGCAGGATGTGGCCCAGCGCTACACGATGCTTGGCCTGCATAGTGAAGCCGAGCAATGTCATGCGCGAGCACTCGTGCGGCAACCGGACAATCCGCAGTTCATCTACAACCACTCGAGCTCGCTGATCGCACTAGGTCGAATGGAGGATGCCGAGGCAGCACTCGATCGTGTGATTGCACTGAAACCCGAAGACAGCGATGCCTGGTACAACCGCGCGACGCTGCGCAAGCAGACCTCTGAACGCAATCACGTCGCGGCCATCGAGGCGCAGTTGGCGAAGTCACCGGAACCTTCTCCATCGCGTGTAGCACTCGGCTATGCGCTGGCCAAGGAGCTCGAAGACCTGCGCGAGTACCAGCGATCGTTCGCCGCACTGAAGATAGCCGCAGATCGTCGTCGTCGAAACCTGCGCTACCGCGTCGAAGATGACATCGAGACGATGCAACTGATCGCCGCGGCGTTCGACGACGCATTCTTTGCACGCAAACATGCCGGCTGCGACGATGCGCGACCGTTGTTCATTGTGGGATTGCCACGCAGCGGCACCACCCTGGTTGATCGCATCCTGAGTTCGCATTCGGCGATCCGCAGTCGGGGTGAGACCAGCGAGTTCGTCATGGCCTTGATCAAGCAGGCTGGCAAGGTTGCGAACAAAGCCGAACTGGTGCAGCATTCGACCACACTCGATTTCGCTGCGCTGGGCCGGGCGTATTGCGCGAATCTCGGCGATAGCGCGAGCGAACGACAGATCGATAAGTCCCCGGTCAATTT
Source organism: Dokdonella sp. (assembly GCA_039933095.1). Classification (GTDB taxonomy): domain Bacteria; phylum Pseudomonadota; class Gammaproteobacteria; order Xanthomonadales; family Rhodanobacteraceae; genus Dokdonella. The sequence continues at coordinate 5,172 of JBDTOS010000026.1, read as the reverse complement.
CCTCTACCTCGGCTTGATTGCAGCGGCGTTGCCGAACGCGCGCATCATCCACCTGCGCCGCAATCCGATGGATGCCTGCTATGCGATGTACAAGACGCTGTTCCGCATGGCTTATCCGTTTTCCTACGATTTCGATGATCTTGCCCGTTACTGGGTTGCATACGATCAGTTGATGAAGCACTGGAAGCGGATGCTTCCGTCCGAGCAGTTCATCGAGATCAACTACGAGGATCTGGTCGCCGACCAGGAAACCATCAGTCGTCGATTGGTCGACTTCGTCGGCGTGCAGTGGCAGGACGAATGCCTCGCCTTCGAGCGCAATCCGCAACCCTCGCTCACCGCCAGCGCGGCCCAGGTTCGCCAGCCAATCTATTCGTCATCGGTTGCCTTGTGGCGTCGCTACGACAATGAACTCGCTCCACTTCGCGCCGCCTTCGAGGCGGCAGCTGTGGCCATCGAAGTGCCTCAAGCTGGAGCCAAGCCGTGAGCGAGCACCTTGCAACACCTGCAATCCATCCGGCGAACGCAAAATTCATCGACGGGTTCTGGCTCTATCTCTTGTTCGCGCTGCTCGCGACCGCCGGGTTCTTCTACATCAACATCATGCCGGCGATTGTCGATGGTTTGATCACCGGCCTCGGCTTCAGCAATGTGCAAGCGGGTATGGTTGGATCGGCCAACATCTACGGCGCCAGTGTAGGCAGCCTGTGCGCCGTGTTCGTCGTGCGTCGTATCGAATGGCGACCGACGCTGGTCGTCCTTTTCAGCCTGCTGATCGCCATCGACCTGGTCTCGACGGTAATCCACGATCCGACCGTGCTGATCGCTGTGCGTGCCGTGCATGGTTTCATCGGTGGCATGAGTGTCGGTATCGCCTACTCGGTAATGGCGCGCCTGCATTCGCCCGATCGAGCCTTCGGCGTGCTGCTGGTATTGCAGTTCGGGCTTGGTGGACTCGGCGTGATGTACTTGCCATTGCTGGTACCGGTGTACGGTGCACGCATCCTGTTTTTCGTACTCGCCGCGTTGACCGCGATTGCGCTCGTCTCGATGCTGGCGATCCCGAAGCGTCTCGGCAAGAACCGCAGCAAGGCCGATCTCGCGGCGATTCCGACGAACTATCGAAAACTGACTGTCGCGCTTTCGTTGGCAGCGCTGTTCCTGTTCCAGGGCGGCAACATGGCCTTGGCTGCCTTCATCATCCGCCTCGGTGAGCACGCGCATCTCGCTCGCGAATTCATCGGCCAGGCACTGGGCTGGGCGACCTGGATCGGTGCCGCCGGCGCAGGCATGGTCATCTTCATGGGTACGCGCTTTGGTCGTCTGCGACCACTGATCGCGGCATTCCTGCTCACCTTCGCCGGCACCGCCGGATTCTTCTGGAGCGAAAGCGAACCCATCTTCATGATCGCCAACGTCGGTACCGCGATCACCTGGTCGTTCGTCGTCCCGTATCTGTTCGGCATGATTTCGCGCCTTGATCCCAGCGGACGCCTCGCTGCACTGGGCGGTTTCGTTTCCAAGTGCGGGCTCGCCTCGGGACCGCTTGTCGCCGGCTTGCTGCTGCGCGCGGACAATTTCGATTTGCTGATCTGGGCAGCGCTCATTGCGCTTGCGTTATCGTCGGTGGCCGCTTTCGCGGCTGCGCGCCAGGTCGATCAACTGGAGTCTTCAACATGACTGAACTTTCCATTCCCGGCCTCGTCGACACCGACCTGCTGCGTACGCAATGCCTGATCAACGGCCAATGGGTCGATCAAGGCGACAGAAAAACCTGCGATGTCAGCAATCCTGCCAGCGGCGAACGCCTTGGCACCGTGCCCGATCTCGGCGCCGCTGAAACCAGCGAAGCCATCGACGCCGCGTGCGCCGCGCTGTCGGCGTGGGCGAAGAAGACCGCCAAGGAACGCGCAAAGATACTGCGACGCATGTACGACCTGATGATCGAGCATCAGGATGATCTTGCCCGCATCCTCACGGCAGAGCAGGGCAAGCCACTCGCCGAGGCCAAGGGCGAGATCGCTTACTCGGCGAGTTTCCTCGAATGGTTCGGCGAGGAAGCCAAGCGTATGTATGGCGACGTGATTCCGGGACACGCGGCGGACAAACGCATCATGGTGCTGCGCCAGCCAATCGGCGTGGTCGCGATGATCACGCCGTGGAATTTTCCTTCCGCGATGCTCGCGCGCAAGATTGGACCGGCGCTCGCCGCCGGGTGCACGGTGGTCTGCAAGCCGGCCTTGCAAACACCGTTTTCGGCGCTCGCCTTCGGCGTGATTGCGGAACGCGCTGGCATCCCTGCCGGCGTGGTCAATATCCTTACCGGCCATTCCTCGGCCGAGATCGGGCAGGCGATGACCTCGCATCCAGACGTGCGCAAGCTCAGCTTCACCGGCTCTACCGAGGTCGGCAAGAAACTGATGGCGCAGTGCGCCGATGGCATGAAGCGCGTCTCGCTCGAACTCGGCGGCAATGCACCTTTCATCGTGTTCGACGATGCTGACCTCGACGCTGCCGTCGAAGGCGCGATCGCGAGCAAGTATCGCAACACCGGGCAAACCTGCGTCTGTGCAAACCGCCTGTTCGTGCAGGCTGGCATCTACGACGCCTTTGCGGAAAGACTTGCCACCGCAGTTTCCAAATTGCGCATCGGCGATGGGCTCAAGGGCGTCACGGATCAAGGCCCTTTGATCGACGACAAAGCCTTGGCCAAAGTCGAGGAACATGTCGCCGACGCTGTCGCCAAAGGTGCACGGGTGATCAGCGGCGGCAAGCGTCACAGCCTCGGCGGAAATTTCTACGAGCCAACGCTGCTCGCCGATGTGACAACCAAGATGCTGATCTCGCGCGAGGAAACCTTTGGCCCGGTCGCTCCGTTGTTTCGCTTCGAGACGGAAAGCGAGGTCATCGCGATGGCCAACGACACCGAGTTCGGCCTCGCCGGCTACTTCTACACCCGCGATCTCGCGCGCAGCTGGCGCGTCGCCGAAGCGCTGGAGTGCGGAATCATCGGAATCAACACCGGCATCATCTCGACCGAGGTCGCGCCGTTCGGCGGTATCAAGCAATCCGGCACTGGCCGCGAAGGCTCAAAGTACGGATTGGACGACTACACCGAGCTGAAGTACGTCTGCATCGGCGAGGTTTGAGATGAAGTGGTGGCTGAGTGTTGCCGCGTTCGTGGTTGCGGTGTCGCCGGCAATGGCACGCGACGCACTCGATTTTGCCATGATGGAATCGGGCAAGGTTCGTCGCAGTGTCGATCTGTCTGCTTTCGCGCCAACCGCCGAAGCCAAGGCACCATCGCATCGTTTCGAAGGTCGACTTAAGCTCATCGGCAATCCTTCCACGCGCACGCTTATCGCCGACAAGGATTTCCTGCGTGACGAGGACATCCGCGCCGCGCGAACCTTTCCGCAGGATTTCGACTTCGAATTTGTCCAGCATGGCGACGCGCTGATTCCCGTTCGTCGTGGGCCGATTCCCGGCAAGCACGCATGGTGGGAATTCGTGCTCGAACCGGGCAAGGTCTGGGACGAGGCCGGCGACAAGGGCTACACACGCGCCGCGATCCCGTTCGCGCTCGTGCAAAAGAACGCCAACTGCACGCATAACGGCGTGTTAATGATCCTGTTCCGCGACGATGGCGTGCTCGCCAACGCAGCCGTGCAGATCAGCAGCGAAACCTGCCAATACCTGCAGTTCGACTTGTGGGGTTCGCTCAAGGCGAGTTACACACCACAGTCCGTTGCGGACAGGGCAGGGATCGTCAGCCGCTACGAAAGCGAAGTCGCCAACCGGTTGCCGACGCGGCCGCTGTCCGCGCTATCCGAGATCAAAGTCATCGACCTCGCCAATCTCGCCATCGGTGACGCATCGGCCAGCACGCGACATGGCGTCGTCTTCAAAGGCATCCACTACGTTTCTTCGTGCTCCACGCGCCACGGCGACTACCCGTACTGCGATGTGCTCGATGTGCCGTCGTTCTCGGTGGCCAAATCCGTAGTCGCCAGCATCGGCCTGATGCGCATGGAAAAACTCACGCCGGGCATCAAGGATCGCAAGGTCGGCGATGTGGTGCTGGCGTCGGGTTGTCGACGTGAAGACTGGCGCGATGTAACCCTCGTCAATCTTCTCGACATGGCGACCGGCCACTACAACGACCCGGCCTACATGGTCGATGAAGATTCGGCTGATGTCGTGCGCTTCTTCCGGCCGGTCGAAAACAACTATAAGCTCGCCTTCGCCTGCGAAGTGTACCCACGCAAACAAGCGCCAGGACAACGTTGGGTTTATCACACGGCCGACACCTATCTGCTAGGTGTTGCCTTGCAGACCTTGCTGCGCGCGCAACCGGATCATGTGCGCGGCGACGTTTTCAACGATGTCGTCGATGCCGACATCTACGCCCCGCTGAAGTTGAGCCCGACCATACGCGTCACCCGGCGCAGTTACGACAGCGCCGCGCAACCGTTCTTCGGCTGGGGACTCACGATGCATGCCGACGATATGGCGAAGCTCGCCAACTTCCTCAATGTCGATCGCGGCCGTATCGACGGTAAGCCGATGCTCGACCAGACCATGTTAGATGCCGCCATGCAGCGCGATCCCGAACATGGTGACTTGCAGGCCGCTCATCTCGAAAGCTACCGCTACCAGCACGGGTTCTGGGCACGCAACCTGCAAAAGGAACTCGGTTGCGACAAACCGACATGGGTACCTTTCATGTCGGGCTTCGGCGGCATCAACGTCGTCATGTTCCCGAACGGCGCCACCTGGTACAACATCGCCGATGACGGCAAGCTAACCTCGATCAACTTCGCCAAACCAGCGATTGAGATAGCCAAACTCGGTGGCTATTGCGTCAACGGGTGATCCGAGACCCGTCCCGCTTTTTCGCGGAAACCAAGCCGAGAGAAAGTGCGCACCGACCTGGTTCAATGTAGCGACCTAGCAGACTGTTGAGAAACCCTGGCTTCGCGCTCTAACCTGCTGGCTGACTTTCGGCGAATTGCGGCGTGTGTGGCGGGGGTACTCAGGCCCGTCCTGGCCTTCGCCCTTCGGGCCATTTGCTGCGCAAATGTTCGCTCCCCTCACATCGCTCGTGGCGATGCTCGACCCGCCTCCGCAGTTGAACCCTGCGGGTTCGGCTCCCACCACTCTCCGATCTTT
>JBDTOS010000025.1:0-16185 GCA_039933095.1 Dokdonella sp. | reverse complement strand
GCCGGAGCGCAACGCCGGCTTATGTCGACGAAGATGCGCTCCACGCACTGTTCGTGAAAATCGTCGTGCAGGCGATAGGAAACCAGGTAGCGCAGCAATCCGGCGCGATCAATCGGCGCGCCAACGTAGCGAATCTGCACGCTGGCCCAATCCGGCTGACCGGTCACCGGGCAGTTCGATTTGAGCAGGTCCGAAGTCAGGGTCTCCTCAACCGTATCGCGTGATCGATCAACATCGAGGAAGTCCGGTTGCGGCGGTTGGTAGTGATCTATCGAAATATCGAGTCCGTCGATCGAATCACCGACCAGTGGAGCCATTGCCAGCTGCGCGAAACGATCCGGTCGGATCAGCTGCACAGCGACCGTGCTTCCGCTCGCAACGGCAAGATCGGCACCAAGTCGCGCACACACCGCATCGACACTCTCGAAGCGACTCTGGTTGCAACTGTTGAGAAACAACTTGAACGATTTCGATTCGATCAGGTTCGGCGACTCGGCAGGAAAACGAAACTCGGCCAGCGCGACTTGCGGCTTGCCGCGCGCATCGAGCCACGACAACTCGTACGCGTTCCAGAGATCCGCGCCGTGAAACGGTAGTGCAGCGCCGATGCCGATCTCGACACGCTTCGCGGCGCGCGGAATTGCAAACAACAGTCGTGGATCGTAAGCCGCGTCAGCGCGAAAATCAGTCGCCTTGCCAAGCGGGGATTGGTCAGCAGTGTTCATATACCCACATTGTATTGCGAGTGCTCCGGCTGTTACTGACCCTTCACAGGGCGCAAAGCGCCCGACTTTCAGCTCGCGGAGCGAGCGACTTGCCAAGTCACGTGGCAACCATGGGTTCGCCGTCCTGTGCCAATCCTTTATTTTTCTCGGCATGGTGATCCGCCGCGAGCAGCATGTAGAACGCCGGTACCACGAATAGTGTAAATAGCGTGCCGATCGCGAGGCCCGATGAAATCACCAGACCCATGTTGAAGCGACCTGCTGCACCGGCACCCGAGGCAATCACCAGCGGCATCACGCCGAGGACCATCGCTGCAGTGGTCATCAGGATCGGACGCAGACGAACTGCCGCCGCGTGTTCGATTGCCTCGCGCTTGCCCATGCCGGCGCGCTGCGACTCGTTGGCGAACTGCACGATCAGGATGCCGTGCTTGGAGATCAGGCCCATCAACGTGACCAGACCGACCTGGGTGTAGATGTTGAGGCTCGCGACAAGGTTGACGAAGATCAGCGCGCCGAACAGCGCGAGCGGCACCGAGACGAGGATAACAATCGGATCGCGTAACGAATTGAACTGCGCTGCGAGAGCAAGGAACACGATGATGATCGCAAACAACAACGTGGTGACGAAGCCACCGGACTCATTCACAAACTGGCGCGACTGGCCGGCGTAGTCGATCGAGTAACCGCTCGGCGCAACCTCATGCAACGTATCGCGAAGGAACTGTAGCGCCTCACCCTGCGACATCCCGGTCGCACCGGAAATCGTCGCCGAGTTGAGCTGCTGGAAACGCGTGATCGAGCGCGGTACAACCTGACTCTTGAGTGTGGCGACAGTTGATGCCGGGAAGACCGAGCCGTCCGGTGCACGCACGTAGTAGTCGAGCACCTGATCCGGGTTCAGTCGATCGACCTGGGCGACTTGCGGGATCACCTTGTAGGAGCGGCCGGCAATCGAGAAGTAGTTCACGTAGCCGCCGCCGAGCGCGGCACCGAGCGAACTGCCGACATCCTGCTGGGTCAGACCGAGAGTGGATATCAGGTTACGATCGACCTCGACGGTCGACTGTGGTTTGTCGATCTTCAAATCGGAGTCGACGAAGTAGAACTTGCCGCTGTCCTTTGCCTTTTGCAGCACCGCTTGCGCAACCTCGTTGAGGTTCTGGAACGGCTCGGTCGTATTGATGACCATCTGCACCGGCGCACCCTGCGCGCCCGGCAGTGCAGGCAGCGGAAACACGAAAATCTGGCCTCCCGCGATCGCGCTCCACTTGGCTTGCAACTCCTGGGTCAGTTCATGCGCGCTCTTGCTGCGCTCACTCCAAGGTGCGAACGCCATGCCGCCAAATCCTGTGGATGGCGTGGTGATCTGGAACATCTGCTTGTATTCGGGTATCTGACTACCGATCGCGAACATCTGCTCCGCATAACCGTGCATGCGACTGGCGGTCGCATCCGGCGCGCCGTTGAGCTGGTAAAAGACGAAGCCCTGATCTTCCTCGGGTGCTAGTTGAGACTGCGCTGTCATACCGAGCAGCACCGTCGCACCGAGCAACAGGATGCTCATGACGACAATCACGCTGAAGGTATCGAGCGTTCCATGCAGGCGTTGCTGATAAGCGTTGTGCACGCGCTCGAACTGGCGATCGATGAACTGAACGAACCGGCCATTTTCCTGCTCGCTCTTGAAGAAACGCGAACACATCATCGGCGACAAGGTCAGCGCAATGATCGCCGACATGGTAACTGCGCCAGCCAGAGTGAAAGCGAACTCGGTGAACAACGCACCGGTCAGTCCTTTCTGGAAACCGATCGGCACATAGACGGCGACCAGTACCACGGTCATCGCAAGAATCGGGCCGCCGAGTTCACGTGCCGCGAGCAGCGCTGCCTGCAACGGCGACTTACCTTCCTCTTTCATGTGGCGGTCGACGTTTTCGACGACGATGATCGCGTCATCGACGACCAACCCGATTGCGAGCACCAGTGCGAGCAGGGTGAGCAGATTCATCGAGAAACCGAGTATCAGCATCACAAAAAACGCACCGATCAGCGACAGCGGCATCGCGATCACCGGAATGATTACCGCACGGAAACTGCCGAGGAACAGGAAAATCACGATGGTGACGATCAGCAGCGCCTCGATCAGGGTCTTGACGACTTCATGGATCGAGGACGTGACGAACTCGGTGCCATCGTAGACGATGGTGCCAACCAGGCCACTCGGCAGCTGAGACTGGATGTCTGGCAGCGCGTCACGCACGCGTTTTGCCACATCGAGCACATTCGCATCGGGCGCAACCTTGATGCCGACGAAGACCGCCTGCTTGCCGCTGAAGGCGACACTGGAATCGTAGTTCTCGGCGCCGAGGACGACATTGGCGACGTCATCAAGCCGAACGATTGCACCGTCTTTTTGCTTGACGCTGAGCTGCTTGAATTCATCGACGGTGTGCAAATCGGTTGACGCCGTCAGATCGACACTGACCATCTGGCCCTTGGTGCTGCCGACGGCGGCAAGATAGTTGTTTGCCGAAAGCGCCTGATAGACATCGCTGGCGGTAACACCATGCGCGGCCATCCGGACCGGATCGAGCCACGCGCGCAGCGCGAATTGGCGGCCACCGAGAATCTCCGCCGTCTGCACGCCGTCGAGCGCATCAAGTTTGGGCTTGACCACGCGCACCAGATAATCGGTGATGCTGTTGGATGCCAAGGTGTCGCTGCGAAAGCCGAGATACATCGCGTCAATCGTTTGCCCGGTCTGCACGTTGAGAATCGGTTGCTGCGCCTGTGGCGGCAACTGATTGCGCACCGAAGTGACCTGGGTCTGGATCTGGACCAGGGCCTTGTTCGAATCGTAGTTGAGGCGCAGAACGGCGGTGATCGTCGATACACCGCTGACGCTGCTCGAGGTCAGGTAATCGATACCCTGCGCCTGCGAGATCGCCTGTTCCAGAGGTTGCGTGATGAAGCCGGCCACGGTCTGCGCGTCGGCGCCGTAGTACGCGGTGCTCACGGTAACGGTTGCGTTCTCGGTCTCGGGATACTGACGCACGCTCAGATCACTGAGCGCCCGTAGGCCAAGCACGAGAATCAGCAGGCTGACGACAATCGCCAGCACCGGCTTGTTGATGAAGGTGTCAGTGAAGTTCATCGGAGTAGGTCAATCTTCCTTGGGCGTCGGGTTCGCGCTGTCGGCCGGCTGCACCGAGTTGTCGATCGTGATCGGCGCACCGTTCTTGAGCTTGATCTGGCCACTCGTCACCACGACGGTGCCTTCGTCGAGCCCCTTGATGATTGCAACCTGGTCACCACGCTTCTCGCCCGTAGTCACGAAGGTCTGCTGCACAACCAACGTGTCGGGTGAAATTGCGCCACCTTGCTGTTTGCCCTTGTCTTTATCTTTGTCAGCGCCGCTCCCGGTCTGAGTTTCTTTTGGCGCGGCTTCGGCTTGCGCCTTGTCGAATTCGCTCTTCTTCTTCACCACGTAGACCGTTTCGCCGTAGGGGTTGTAGACGACGGCCGTCTGCGGCAGGGTGAGATATCGCTTGCTGCCGCCGACATCGATGCTGACGTTGGCGAACATGCCCGGCGTCAGCAGGTGATCCGGATTGGGCAGACTCGCTTCGATCATGACGTTGCGGGTGTCGGTGTCGATCTTCGGATTGATCGCGTTGACCTTGCCATCGAAATGCTTGCCGGCGAATGCGTTGAGATCCAGGCTGACTTTCTGCCCGACCTTGAGGTCGGCAAGATTGCGCTGCGGCAGAAAAAAATCGACATAAACCGGATCGAGTTGCTGCAAGGTCACGATTGACGTGCCGGCCGCCAGATAGGTGCCCGGACTGACGGTGATGATTCCGGCGTGGCCGGCAAACGGCGCGCGCAACTGCTTCTTGGCGACCAGCGCCTGCTGCTGCTGCACGGCTGCTGCTTTCGCTTTGAGATCGGCTGCTGCATTGTCCACATCGGCCTGCGAAATCGCCTTGACCGCCAGCTGACGCTTGGCACGATCGAGAGTGACCTTGGCCAAGGCTGCAGTCGCTTCGAGTTGCCGGACTTGCGCCGCGAGATCGTCGTCGCGCAGTTGCAGCAGCACCTGACCCTCACTGACATCCTCGCCCGATTTCAAGTTGACCTTGGTAACGACGCCGGCCGCGTCGAGGGCAAGATCGGCACCTTGCACCGCGCGCAGGGTGCCTACTGCGGACAGCTCCGGTTGCCACTCCTTGTAGTCCGTCTTGGCCGTGCTCACGACGGCTGGCGGCGGCGGTTTCATGCCGGAAATCATCTTCATCACCATCATCACCTTGATCCCGGCGATGACTCCGATCAGCAGCAGGACCAGGCCGATCATTATCAGCATGCGCTTCCACGTTTTCGGCTGTTTCTTCTCGCTACGCGTTTGCATGCGTCGCACTCCCTGGGAATTCTGGTTGGGTTATCGAATGAACAGTTTTACGGCGACACCGCGCCGGCAGCATCGGCAGTCGGCGCGCCATCGCCCTGCCAACCACCGCCAAATGCGGCGTACAACGCGGCGGTGTCGCTCAGACGCGCAGCCCGCGCCTGGATCAAGAGGATGATGGCGTTCTGGTATTGCCGGGTCGCGTCGAGTACCTGCAAGTAGTTCGCTGCACCTTCCTGGTACTGAATGCGCACCAGTTCAAGGCTTTTACCGGTTGCCTGTTGGGCGCTGGTTTGCGCCTGTAGCGCCTCGGCGTCGAGTTCGAGTGCGCGCAGGCTGTCGGCGACATTCTGGAAGGCGGTCAGCACGGTCGACCGATAGTCAGCGGCCGCCTTGTCGAGGCCAGCTTCGGATGCCCTTTTTTGCGCACGCAGGGTGCCGCCGCGGAAGATCGGTTGCAGCAGGTTGAGACCCAGGCTCCACGCCGCAGTGCCGCTGCCGAACAGGTCGCCAGAATCAAGTGCCTGCGAACCGTACGAGGCAGACAAGCTGATCTGCGGAAACAAATTCGCCGTCGCGATGCCGACGCGCGCGCTGGCCTGATGCAGTTGCGCTTCGGCGGCACGGATATCCGGACGACGGCGGACCAGTTCCGATGGCAGCGCCACTGGAATATCGTGCGGCAAGGTCAGCTCGTCGAGATTGAGTGCGGTGAGCTGAGACTCAGCTGGAAGCTGACCGAGATAGGTCGCGAGTTGTGTTTGCGTTTGCGAAAGTGCTTTGCGCAATCCGGGTAGTTGCGCATTGGCAGTCGCCAGCTGGCTCTGTGCGACGAGTGCATCCGCTTCGGACTTCACCCCGATTTCGACCTGTTTATTGGTCAGCTCGAGCTGCTGGTGATACAGACCAGCGATTTCCTCGGTCGCACGAATCTGTTCGCGCAGCGATGCCTCGAGAAAACTCGTCGTCGCGACATTCGCGGCCAGAGTCAGATACGTGCCTTCGAGCAGATACTGCTGATAGTCGGCCAGCGCCGATTGCGCTTCGATATTGCGGTGCACACCGCCGAACAGATCGAGCGTATAGCTGACGCCGACCGAGGCGTTGTAAAGCGTGTACGGAGAGGAAGTGCTGGCGCCGGAGCTATTTCCAAAGTTGATCGTGTTCTGGCGGTTGGCTCCGGCCTTCGCATCAACGGCCGGAAACAACGGCCCGCGTGCGGCGCCGGCATTTTCCTGCGCCTGCCGCAACGCTGCCTGCGCCGATGCGATCGTCGGGCTGTGGGTCAGTGCCTGTTCGACGCGGCGATTCAACTCGTCGTTGGCAAATGTCGTCCACCAGCGTTCTGGCACCTGAGTGCCAGTCAGAAAACGCTGGGCGTCACCAGTCGGACCGCCCGGCGCAACGGTCGCCTGCGGCAGTGCATCATGACGGTAGCCAGTCGTTTCGGGTGCGGCGGGCTCGCGAAAATTCGGGCCGACCGCGCAACTCGAAAGCAGCGCCAGACCGATAAGGCCAATACTGAGATAGCGCGCCTGTGAGCGTAGGCGAGACAGCGCGCCGTGCGGGGCGCTAGGTTTGGATGACATCGGGGTATCCGTGATGAAACAGAACTGACGGGTTCAATAATAGCGGTTTCCGCGAACACGATGCAAGCAACCCGAAACTGGGTCTGGCAAACGTACATTGCAAGGTGGCGTCGCGACGACCGACAAAGGTCATGCCTGTCATCGCGAATTGGGCCGCCCACTAGCTCGAAACTTCGCATTGGCTGCTCAGCGACCGACCAGTCTCATCATCAATTCCGGATAGCGCGCACCCGCAGCAGCATCGGGCGGAACCACAGCCGCGATGGCTGCAAGATCGTCGCCCGATAGGTTGATGTCGACCGCGGCGATGTTTACATCCAGATAGCGCCGTCGCTTGGTGCCGGGAATCGGCACGATGTCGTTGCCCTGCGCCAATACCCACGCCAGTGCGAGTTGCGCTGGACTTGTGCCTTTCGCCGAAGCCAACTCACGCAGCTTCTCAACCAAGGCGAGATTGTGGGCAAAATTCTCACTCTGAAAGCGCGGGTTGTGGCGGCGATAGTCGTCTGCCGCAAAGTCATCGGGCGATCGTATCTCTCCGCTCAGAAAACCCCGCCCGAGCGGACTGTAGGCGACCAGAGCCACGCCAAGTTTGCGGCACATCGCCAGCGCACCTTGTTCAGGGTCGCGAGTCCACAACGAGTATTCGTTTTGCAGGGCGCTGATCGGATGCACCGCGTGGGCGCGTTCCAGTGTCGCGGTTCCGGCTTCGGATAAACCCAACCAGCGCACCTTGCCGGCCTTGACCAGATCGGCCATCGCGCCGACTGTCTCCTCGATCGGCACGTCCGCATCGACGCGGTGCTGATAATAGAGATCGATCGTGTCGATGCCGAGTCGCTTGAGGCTCGCATCGCAGGCGCTGCGTACGTAGTCGGGGCGACCGCTGATGACGCGCTTGGTTGGCTCGCTCGGATCGCGCACGAACCCGAATTTGGTCGCGATCACTGCCTCGTCGCGCCGTCCTTTGATCGCCTTGCCGACCAACTCTTCATTAATGTACGGCCCATACATGTCAGCGGTATCGAGCAGGTTGACGCCGTTGTCGAGCGCATGGCGGATAGTTACGATCGATTCGGCATCGTCGCGCGCGCCGTAGAACTCGCTCATGCCCATGCAGCCGAGGCCGATTGCCGATACCGCAGGGCCGTCGCGACCGAGTTGCCGGGTTTGCATGATGACGCTCCATTGATGGCCGAGTTGTCGAACTGGGGATGCTTTGGTCTTTTTCGAGTGCTCGCTTTTCTGGCGCGCCTGTGGGAATCTCGCGCCGCCCCACGCCTGCAAGAGTAGCGCGCGCATATGACAACGAGTCTGGAATCGCTTCCGAACGCGAGCAAACCGCTGCAAGGCGAGGCCGCCTTGGTGCATGGGATCGGTTTTGCGGCGCTGACCGCGGCGATCATCAATATCATCGTCGGTGCCGGCATTTTCGTGCTGCCGGCTCTGCTCGCCAAGCGCATGGGCGCAGCGGCACCGATCGCTTTCATTGCCGGTGCGTTCGTGATCGTGCCTGTCGCGCTGTGTTTCGCCGCGATCGGCAGCCGGGCCACGCGCACCGGCGGACCTTATACCTATGTAGGTGCCGGCTTCGGACCATTCGCCGGGTTCATTGCTGGCGCGCTGATGTGGATCTGCAACGTCGCCTCGAGTGCTGGAGTCGCGGTCGCGCTGTCAGACCAGATTGCCAATGCATTTCCCGCTTTTTCCGCGATTGGCGTTCGCTGCGCATTTTTTGCCACTTTGTACGCGGTGCTGATTGCCCTCAACGCGTTCGGTGTGAAACTCGGCGCGCGCGCGATCGTCGTGCTCGCGAGCCTCAAGCTCATGCCGTTGTTCATCCTCGCCACTGTCGGTCTGTTCTTCGTCGACTGGAGCCAGGTCAGCTGGATCACGATTCCCTCGTGGACCACGCTCGGCGCGTCGATGGTGCTGGTCATGTTCGCCTATTCCGGCATGGAGACCGCGTTGATTCCCTCTGGCGAAGTCCGCGACCCGGTCCGTCAGGTTCCGCGCGCGACGTTCGCCGGCATTCTGATCGTTGTCTTGTTGTACGTCGCCATCCAGATCGTCTGCCAGGGTGTGCTCGGTCCGAGCTTGCCATCGAGCACCGCATCGATCGCCGACAGCGCAGGTCAACTATGGTCGCCGGGCCACGCGTTGCTGCTGATCACGGCCTGCGTTTCGATGACCGGTTTCCTGATGGGTAATCTGCTGGCGACCTCGCGCGTGCTGTTCGCGCTCGGTCGCGATGGTTACTTGCCGAGTGCCTACGGCCGGGTGACGGCACGTTATCGCGTGCCTTTGCTCGCGATCGTGACGCACGGTGTCATCGCTTGCGCGCTTGCGCTTGGCGGCAGTTTCGAGAAGCTCGCATTGATTTCCGGTGGCGCGAACTGCCTGCTTTATCTTGGCGTCTGCGCGGCCTCGTGGCGCACTCAACACCGCGATCTGCGCGGGGATGGCGCGCCATTCGTATTGCCGGGCGGAATAGTTATTCCTGCGGTCGCGTGCGCAGCAATGATCGCCGTCCTAGCCACGCTATCGCGCGCCGAATGGATGGCCATCGGTATCGCTTTGGTCGTACTGATCGCGATCTACGCCGTTCTGCGCCAACTGCGCGCGCGCTGAGAATCGCGCTGGCTATTCGCGCTCGCCAATATTCCTGAAAACATTGATCGCGAACAAAATGACGCCGAGCGCCATCGCTGCGGATGAAACCGCCACGATCGGTTCCAACGCCTGATTGCCGCGCAGCAATAGCGTCAACGACACCATCGAGATCGGCAGGCCCAGATTGTGCAACCAGAACTGCCCGCGTTGTAACGCACTGTTGGCCGCCCGCGGAAACTTCAGATAGATCAACCCGATCAGCGCCATCGACACCCAGCCAAGCAGATTGATGTGCGCATGGACCGGAAACAGCGAGTGATCGTGGGATGCCGCCATGTACATCCCGAAACAAACACCGACGACGAAATAGACAACGGCAATCTTGATCCACAACACGCCGGGATTACCTTTCATTTCCTGTTCCCCTGTTTGTATTCTCATGTTCGATTTTGACAACCGATGCGCGTGGCAGCCCAGCATGCATCGGTAACGCATTTTTGCGCGGCTCTACGCCGTGCAAGACCCAAATTTCGCTACATGGCCAAGGTTTCCGCTCAACCCGGCTCGACCACTACCGCGGTGCCGTAACACAGCACTTCGGCCGCACCGACCATCGGCCCGGTGTCGTAACGCACGCCGATCACCGCATTGCCACCGCGCGCCTTGGCATGGGTCAGCATCAATTGAAACGCTTCTTCGCGCGTGGTTTCGCACAGGTCAGTGAAGATGCCGACGCGACCGCCGAACAAGGTGCGTATTCCACCGAGAATGCTCAATGGCAACGAGCGCGTACGCACGGTGATACCGCGAACTACGCCGAGCGATTTGCTGATGCGATAGCCGGGGACGTCGAATGTAGTGGTTGTAATCATGCCGTCTCCCTCGCCGAATGGATTGCGAAACGATTGGATTTACGGTGCCGTGTAGCCGAGGTAGTCGAGACTCGCTTGCAGCATTGCCTCGGTGCCGATCGCCAGCGCGCCCTCATCAAGAAAAAAATGCGGCGAATGGTTCGATGGCGCGGTCGCCGGATCCTTGTCCGCCGGTGTTGCGCCGACGAAGAAGTACACGCTCGGTGCCGGTACCGACAAACCATAAAACGGGAAATCCTCTGACGCGGTCCAGCGAGCCGCTTCGATGACATGCTCCTTGCCGAGCACCTTCTCGATGCTGGTGCGCACATGCCCGGTCAGCGCGGGATCGTTGCTGGTCACTGGATTGCTTGCGCCTTCGATCGGAACCTGGGCGTCGACCGTTGCGCCGTTTGCGGCGGCAACATGCTCAGCGATGTTCTTCAAACTCGCCAGCGCCTGTTCGCGCATGCCGCTATCGAAGGTTCGCACGGTTCCCTGCAACTCCGCGCTGTCGGGGACGATGTTGAAGCGCTGGCCACCATTGAAGATGCCGAACGTTACAACCGCTGGTTGCGTGTTGATATCGAGTTGGCGACTGACGATGGTCTGCGCCGAGGTGACGATTTCGGCGGCCGTGACAATCGGATCGATACCTTTCCATGGTGTCGCGCCATGACTCTGACGTCCGTGCACGACCATGCGAAACGTATCCGAGCTTGCAAGGATGCCGCCGGAACGAATGCCGACCGTACCGACGCCAAGCGCGCTGACCACATGCATGCCGAACATCGCATCCGGATGGAAATGGGCGAACACGCCATCCTTGACCATCAATGGTGCGCCGCCTTCCTCGCCGAGCGGCGGGCCCTCCTCGGCCGGCTGGAAGATCAGCATGACTTCACCGGGCAGATCCTTTTTCAGCGCCGCCAGCGCACTGGCGACGCCAAGTGTCATCGCCGTGTGTGCATCATGACCGCAGGCATGCATGACGCCCACCGTTTTTCCCTGATATTCGCCGGTCGCTTTCGAGGCAAACGGCAAATCCACTTCCTCGGTGACCGGTAACGCGTCCATGTCGGCGCGGATCGCGAGTTTCGGACCCGGCTTGCCACCCTTGAGAATACCGACGACGCCGGTGTGGGCGATGCCGGTACGCACCTCATAGCCCAGTTTCTTCAGCGTGTCGGCAACCAATGCCGCGGTTCGCGTTTCCCGATTGCTCAGTTCGGGATGCTCGTGCAGATCGCGCCGCCAAGTCGTGATCTGCGGCAGTCTCTCATTGGTCAATTGCTGGACCGATTCCGCCGCCGTTGCGCTGCCGGACAAACCGGTGAGAAAAATCAGGGAAGCAACGAATGCGCAGCGATGCATGGCGAACTCCTGCGGAAAGGCGAATGCCTAGAGTAGCGAAATGCGCGGCCGATCGCGCGGCGGGAACTTCAAGGCCGGTGCGGGCGCGCTAGATAGGCGGCGCTCTGCATTTCAATCAACCGCGATTCGGTGCGCGCAAACTCCATGCGCAAGCGGTTGCCGTCGTACATGTCGACAATCGGCGTCGCTGCCGAGAGCGCGAGCTTGACGCCGCGATCGTAAAGTTCGTCTACCAGATCGACAAACCGGCGCGCAGCGTCTTCGGTTTGCGGCGTGAACTGCGGCACGCCGGATATCAGGATCATCGGGTAGGCCTTGGCGAGTTCGATGTAGTCGGCGACCGAGCGTGGGCCTTCGCAGATGGCACTGAAGTCGAACCAGATCGCACCCGCGGCTTCGCGTCGTACCGCGATCAGCCGATTATTGATGTGCAGTTCGAAAGCCGCGCGCTCGACCGCATGCGCCACGCGCTCGAAGGTCTTGGCCAATGCCCGCTCTGCCGTCGGTCCGGTCGGCGTGTAGTAAATCGGTGCCTGCTTGAGCGCGCGCAGGCGCCAATCGCGGGCAGACACCAATTCGAGTACTTCGCAATGCGTTTCGATCAGGGTGATCGCCGGCAGGAAACGCTCACGCTGCAAGCCATCCCGATACAGATCCTGCGGTGCCGAATTTGAAGTCGTCACCAGGACGACGCCGCGCGTGAACAAGGCCTTGAGCAGATTGCCGAGGATCATCGCATCGCCGATATCGCTGACGAAAAATTCATCGAGGCAGAGCAGTCGCGATTCCTCGGCGATGCGCTCGGCCACGTTGACGAGCGGATCGCTGTGACCTTCCAGGTCACGCAACTCGGAGTGGATGCGCTGCATGAAGCGATGGAAATGCACACGCTGTTTGCGCGGTCCCGGCAGCGACTCGAAAAACAGATCGGCCAGAAACGTTTTGCCGCGCCCGACTTCGCCGTACAGGTAGATTCCGCGCGGGGCGGTTTGCGCCGAGCGCAACCAGCGACGCCAGATTGCCGGTGGGGGCTCGCTCAGTTCGGCGTGCAGGCGATCGAACGCGACGAGTGCGGCTTGTTGTGGCGGGTCGCGCTGCCAGCGCGCAGCCGAAACCCCGCTCGCGTAGCGCGCGCTGGGCAAAGCGGCCGAGTCTCTTGCCTCATCGACCATGCAAATGGGCGGATCGATACGCCAACAATCAGCTCGCCGATCGCAGCGGCGGCAGGAATGGTTTCATGGCGTTCTTGACCACTCCGCGCAGATCCATCAAGCGACGATGGAAGAAGTGACTGGTGTCGGCCATGCGCACAACGATCGGCGGATTGGCGAGGGTTCTTGGCAATGTGTCAATCCAGGCAAACACCGCAGCCGGAACAACGATTTCATCGGCTTCGCCCTGCACGATCAACCATGGGCAATCGGGCAGTTCAATTTCAGCGAGATCGATGCGATCGACCGGGGGGGCCACGCTGATCAACGCCGCAGCAGCGAGCTTTTTCGCCGAACGGAGAGCGATCGCACTGCCAAACGAGAACCCGGCGAGCCACAGCGCATCCTCGGGATGAACCTTGCGCACCCACTCGGCGACAGTGACGAGGTCGTCGGCTTCGCCGTGCCCGTCGTCGAACCCACCGGTCGATTCACCCACCCCGCGAAAATTGAAGCGCACCGTGGCAAGACCACTCTCGCGCAACGCGCGCGCAACGATCGTAACCACCTTGTTGTGCATCGTTCCGCCGTGCTGCGGGTGCGGATGGCAAATAATCGCGGTACCAACGCGCGCCGCCTCGACCTCGGCATCGTCGCAGGCAATCTCGATCGCGCCGGCAGCGCCAGGCAGGAGGAAGGTTGTCGCTGAAGTCGGAAAGTGTGTCGGCGCAAAAGGCGTCATGGCTAGCGCATGATACGTTAAACGTTACTGCGGCCGAAAACGCGCAGACGCCCATCCGATCCCGCCATGAATCATCTTGCCCACGCCTTGCTGGCTGGATCGCAACCGGATGTTGTGCTCGGCAGCATGCTCGGTGATTTCGTCCGCGGTCCGATCGATCCGGCGTTGTCGCCACAGATACGTATCGGTTTGCGCCTGCATCGCGCAATTGATGTCTATACCGACTCGCATCCAACCGTTGCGCGTGCGCGGGCGCGGTTCACTCCGCCGTTTCGGCGCTATGCCGGCATCATTCTCGATGTCTGGTTCGATCATTTGCTTGCTGGTGAATTTTCTCACTGGTCGCACTTGCCGCTCGATGTTTTCAGTGATGATCTGGTCGTTCTGCTGGAACGCCGCAGCGAGGAATTGCCCCCCGAGCTGAATCGGCTTACACGCTACTTGCGCGCGCGCAACTTGCCATTGCGTTACCGCGAACGCAGTGTCGTTGGTGAGGTGCTGTCTGGCATCGGCCAGCGCTTGAAGCGCGCAAATCCACTCACGCAGGCATTCGATGCGATCGCGCCAATCGAGTCAACATTGGCCACGGCATTCGAATCATTCTTTCCGGCGCTCGTTGCACATTCCGAACACACGTTGTCAGCGTTGCGGGAACTGGAACCAATCCCGGCGCCTGCAACCCTGTCCAATTAAAATGCGATCTGCACTATGCTGCTGCGCCGGCAACAGGCTCCGCTAAGAGTCGACGCTGACTGCCTCAATTCCTTTGATAGCCATCACGCGCCATGTCTGATTTTTTCAATCTGGTCCTGCTCGGCGTCATCGAAGGCGTTACCGAATTTCTGCCGATATCGAGCACCGGCCATCTGTTGATTGCCGAGCGCTGGCTCGGTGCACGCTCGGATGTGTTCAACGTCGTGATCCAGGCCGGAGCCATTCTCGCCGTCACGATCATCTACTTCTCGCGCATCATGCAGTTGTTCGATTGGCGCAATCGCGAGAACCGCGATTACGCGGCGAAACTATTCGTCGCTTTTGCGATTACCGCAACGCTCGGATTCGTCGTGACCAAGCTCGGCTTCAAATTGCCGGAAACGATCATGCCGATTGCATGGGCGTTGATCGTCGGCGGACTCTGGATGCTGATCGCCGAGCGCATCGCCGAGCGACTGCCGGCGCACAAAAAAATCACCTGGGCGGTCGCGATTCTGGTTGGTCTTGCGCAAATCGCCGCCGCGATCTTTCCTGGTACATCGCGCTCGGCGGCAACGATTTTTGTCGCCATGCTGGCCGGCACGCGCGATCGACCTGCGGCAACCGAATTCGCTTTCCTGGTCGGCATTCCCACCATGTTCGCGGCGAGCGGCTACGAGTTGCTGAAACAGATCAAGACTGGAACGGCTGGCGTTCACGAAGATTGGGCGGCGCTGGCGATCGCTTTCGTCGTTTCGACCATCACCGCGTTCATCGCCGTTCGTTGGCTGCTCGGTTATATCCGCAGCCATCGTTTCGCGCCATTCGCGATCTATCGAATCGTGCTGGGTGCGCTGCTGTTGCTGCTGCTGCCGGCCGGCGGCTGATTCGTACCGGCCTCAACGCTTGAGCGCGGGATTCAAGCTATAGGTACCCACCCACTCCGCCTCTTCGAGCACATGCCCGGCCATCGCCTTGCGCACGTCCTCGACCCGAAATCGGCCGCACAGATCGAGCGTGGCGACATCGAGCGCATGCACGCGAAAATGGTAGTGATGCAGCAGCTCATCGTTCCATGGCGGGCAGGGACCGTCGTAACCGTAATAGTCGCCTCCCATGTCGGCGTCGCCGGCAAACCACCCCGTGTAGTCATTGAGTCCCTGCTGCGATCCGGGTGGTCCGACCGGTTCGTGCTGGCCGCGCGCGATCACCCCATCGGCGCAACTACCGGCGCCGAGTTCGCGGAATTCGGTTGGAATATCGATCATGACCCAATGCACGAATTCAGTGCGCGGCAACTTGGCCGATACGCTGCGTCCGGGTTTGTTGACGTCGTCGCCAACGCTCGGCACATCGCTGTCGATGCAGGTCAGGACGAACGAACGCGCGCCGGCTGGAACCTCGCTCCAGGCGAGGTGCGGATTGCGGTTCGCGGAAAAGACACACGGTTCGTCATCGCCGGGTTTGCCGAATGCGAATTCGGCTGGAATCGATTCACCATCGTTGAAACTCTCGCTGCGAATTTTCATGTCCGGTTCTCCAAGGTCGCGAATGGTCCGGCCAAGGCATCACGATAGTGTTGCCAGTGATCGCCGGAAAACGCTATCGGCAAACCGCCGAGTCCCGTTTGCGCGCGCACGAAATTGGCACCGGCCTGCAAGCGTTCGACATTGAGAAACTTGGCCAACGCAGCACCCGCATTGGCGGGATCGGCAAACACGGCGTCGGCATCGACGCGCAGCCGGCGAGGCTCGGCGATATCGGTGCCGATACCGAGATGGTGCTGGGCGCGCGTCATCCATTCGGCGGCTTGCGCAGTATCGGGACAGCCGATATTCGGCGCCCAGCCGAACGCGAGCCAATTCAGTAGCGCCGCACGTGGATCGCGTTCGACGATCACGATGCGCGAGCCGGGCATGACCCGCCGCACCAGCGCGAGCATGTGCGCATCCCAACGCGGCAACCATTCGACGCGGGGTCGGCTAGTGTCGATTCCCATCTCGCGCAGCGGTCCAAGGTAGCGAGTACGAATTTCG
>JBDTOS010000024.1:0-16271 GCA_039933095.1 Dokdonella sp. | reverse complement strand
CGAACGCGCGCATCGTCGCGATTCTTGACCTGATCGCGAAAGCGGCTCGCCTGAATAACCAGCACGCCGTCGCCGGTGATGCGCCGATCGCTGCGCGCGAGCAGACGCGCACGCAGGGCTTCCGGCAGCGATGGCGAGTTCGCGATATCGAAACGCAATTCGACCGCACTCGCGACCTTGTTGACGTTCTGCCCGCCTGGGCCAGAGGCGCGCACGAAGCTCTCGATCAATTCGCTGTCGGGTATTGCGATGACGCCATCGATATCGAGCATGCGCAGACGTCGCGAATCAGTCGCGGAAATTTTCGTATTGCAGCGGCATTGCGATATCGCTCGCGCGCAGGAAGGCAATCGCACCTTGCAGATCGTCGCGCTTCTTGCCGTTGACGCGCAGCTTGTCGCCCTGGATCTGCGCCTGCACCTTGAGCTTGGAATCCTTGAACCGCTTGACGATGTCCTTGGCCAGCGGCTGGTCTATACCTTGCTTCAGGGTCACTTTCTGGCGCGCGCGGCTCAGGTTGATTTCCGGATCGGCGATCTCCGCGCAGCGGATGTCGATGCCGCGACTGGCCAGACGCACCTTGAGGATATCGAGCATCTGCTTGAGCTGGAACTCGGCACTCGCACTCAAATTGACGACGCTGTCGTCGAGTTCGAACGTCGCATCGCTGCCCTTGAAATCGAAACGCTGACCCAACTCACGATTGGCCTGATCGACAGCATTGGTCAGCTCGTGCAGATCGATTTCGGAAACGATGTCGAACGAAGGCATGGCGGAATCCGCAGGAACGATGCGGTGATTCTATCGCGACGCTCCGAGAATCGCCTTGAAAGACGAAAGTCGCAACAACGTGACCCCGGTCGGGGCTCCCTGGTAGACAGCACCTGCGGCATCGGCTGCCATATCGGCGCGATTGAGGCCGGAGCGATACCCGATACGATTTTTGCGGATGGTGTCGGTAGTTGAGAAACCAAAAATCCTGCATCGATAACTCAATGCGGTTCGTCGCGTACCGCGTCAGCCGCATCGAGCACGCGCAGAAAATTCTCGCCTGCCACTTTACGCAAATCCGCATCGCTCCAGCCGCGTCGTGCAAGTTCCATGAGCAAATTTGGAAACTTCGAGACATCCTCAAGACCGGTCACGGTGAAATCGATGCCATCGAAGTCGCTGCCGATACCGACATGATCGATACCGGCGACACTGCGCACGTGTTCGACATGATCGGCGACATCGGCAACCGTGACTGCAGGCTTCGTATGCGCTTTCTCCCAAGCATCCATCAACGGACCGGCGACCGCGCGATTGCCATCATGATCCTTGAGTAGTTGCGACCAGTAGGCATCGCCGGCGTCGTACCAGTCGGCAAATTCCTTGCGAGTGAATTCGGGCACGAACGACACCATGACGATGCCGCCATTTGCGTTTAGCCGTTGCAGCACATCGTCAGGCACGTTGCGTGACACATCGCAGAGCGCGGCAGCCGACGAGTGGCTGAAAATCACCGGCGCGCTAGCCTGATCGAGCACGTCACGCGCGGTGTCTGCCGACGCGTGCGATAGATCGACAAGGATGCCGTTCTGCTGCATCCAGCGCACAACCTGGCTGCCAAGTGGCGACAAGCCATGGTACTTGGCCGGCCCGGCATGCCCGTCGGCGAGCGCGGTCGGTTCGTTGTAGGCAAGAATGTCCGAACGAAGCCCTTCGGTGCCCAGACGTTTGATCGTTGCCTCGTCGGTGCCGAGACGTTCGGGGTCTTCCAGCGCGAGCAGAATCGCGAGCTTGCCGGTGGTGTGGATTCGGCGAATATCGGCCGATGTTCGTGCCATCGCGAAGTGATCCGGATAGCGGTCGATCATCGCACGCGTGAAGGCAAAACCTTTCAGCGTGCCGTCGAGGCCCGGTTCTGAATCGAGCCAGCCGGAATTGAGCAATTGCGCGCCAACCATTCCCTGTCGCCAACGTGGAACATCGGTATGCCCGCTGACATGTCCGCTGATATCGTAAGCATCGAAGCTGCGCGGGCAACCCTCCTTGCAGGCGTGATAGTGGATGTGCAGATCGTTGTGGCCATCGACCAGCGGGGTTTCCCGCAGAATGCGCTCGATTCGCCCAGCGACCGGTTCCTCTTCAGACGCCCGCGTAATCCCATGACAGGCGCTGAGCACAAGACAGCAAACGGCGATACCGATTGCACCTGCAATGATTCGATGATGGACGTTCTCAGAAGTTATTTTCATCGTGGTCTCGGTGTGTCGATGGAAGTTGGTACCGTTTTCATGTTGTCACACCTTCCATGCGAGAGGCTTCCGAATTACGCGCCTTGATCATTCGAAGTCGTCGACAAACACGAATTCGCTCTGATAGATCACTTGCACCGCGCCGGCATTGTTGGCACCGTCGACATCGTGGCCGGGAATACCTATCGCCAGATCAGGGTTTTCGTCTCCATTGAAGTCACCGACCGCCATGCGGGTTCCGAACGCATCGCCAGCCATCGCCGGTGCCGCAGCGAACGCAGGGGTCAGCGCAAGACGCGTAGCGCTCCCCGAATCGAGCGCCGCCGTTGCCCCGGGCACGATCCAGATTGCCCCGCCTGCGCTTGCCCCATTCTGCGTCGCGAACGGCGCACCGATGATCAGACTATCCGGCGCATCCGGTCGGCTACCAAAGTGGACTGCGGAGAGACTCGCGCCGAACAGGGAAGCTTGCCCCGTCCCTCCCGGCAAAACGCCGTCATGCAGAAACAGGTTGCCCGCCGCGTTGAGCCCGCTGGGGCCACCGTAAATGACGTTGACCGCGCCAGCTGCGGTCACACCATTGACCGTCTCAAGCGGTGCACCGATGGCCAGTGCGGCAGATGCGTCCTCGCCGAAGAGAGCCTGATGGAAGCGACCGGCGGCAAGCGCTGTGCCAAAGCGATCATTGTCCTCGCAGGCATCGGCGATTCCGGGCGTGGCCTGATTCCAGTAAGCCGCGCCGGCCGCGCTCAGGCCGCCGGAGTCGGCGCGTCCGAGCAAGACCAGTACCGATCCGGCATTCGGGTGTCCGGCACAGCTTGCGCCCGGAATGCCGATCGCCAGCTCGTCCTTGCCGTCGTCGTTGAAGTCGCCTGCTGCGAGCGCAAGGCCGAACTGCTCGTCGACCTGCGCTTCGCCGGCCAAGCCATTGGTTCCGCGTGCGAACGCTTCGGAACCTTGTGCATGCAAGCCGGTGACATTGGCATAGACGACGATCACGGCACCGGCGTCGATAGTTGGGCTGAGATCCTCGCCCGGAATGCCGATCGCCAGATCCATGGACGAGTCGCCGCCAAAGTCGCCAACCGCAAGCGAAGCGCCGAGATGATCGTCGGCATCGGAAATGCCGGGGAAACCGCCGCCCTGGCGAATGGTGAAGATGGTGCTCCAGGTGCCGTTGCTGGCGCGATCAAGTACGAAGACCGCACCCGAACTGTCGCCATTGAAGCTGTCGCTCGGCACGCCGACCACGAGTTCGTCGTTGGTGTCGCTATTGAAATTGCCGACCGCTAGCGCCGGGCTCTGAAACGTCCCGGTACCCAACGTGACCGGGATAATCACCTTTTCAGCCGGTTGGAACTTCGACGCGAACGGCGCCCCGACTGCAGCAACCTTGCCGAGATATACACGCACGCCATTCGGATGTTCGCGATCGGCAATGGCCAGATCGTCGACGCCATCGCCGTTAAAATCGCCCGTTGCGACGGCAACGCCGAACACATCGGACTCGGGCGCAAGCATCGAGGGGTTTTCGATTGCGATATTGCCAACCGGGCCAAGGATGTCGCGTGCTACAGCCGACGTGATACCGAACATGCAAGTCAACACGACGCCCGCCAATCCGATCCGCAATACGCGGGACTTGCAGGACGGGTGGGCTGATACGTGGACAAGATTCATCCTGATACTCCAATGGCTAGTTTGCCATTGGGTCCACGAGATAGAGCGGTCGCAGGGGCCACGCGCATCGTGGGACGTGCAGGCGGTGCCTCCTCGCAGCAGCGGCGTCGGACTAAGGGCGCGCCGATCAGGGATTGATCAGGGTCACCGACAACACGCCCTTCAATTGCGCGGCAGATCCGCTGCTGACGTTCGCGGTGCTTGATCCTGCGGCACCGCTGACGGCTTTCACCTCGAATGTGTGCGAACCGGCCGATAACGCATAGGCCCGGTCGATCGACCAATTCGCGATCAGTTGGGCGAGTGCGGTCGTATTCGCTATCGACAATCGGCGCTGGCCGCCCGAACTCGATACCACGCCGTCAACGAAAATGCCGATATCGACGACGGAAAACGTCGACGACGTTGCGCCCGTGCTTTGAACGCCGCCATCGGTGTGCACATAGGCAATGGCGCCCGTCGGTATGTTGATGGTCTGGGTCAGGCCGGGAATCAAGGTGTAACTGGTTGTTGCTGCGGTTACCACAAGCTGCGCGGTGCCGTAGACCTCGAACACGCCTTGGCCCGTCGTGCTCCCCGTCAATGCGTATTGCGCCACCGGGGCTGCGTTGACTGCCTGGCGCGGAGTGAGGACCTGTCCGCCCACGGTGACTTGCAACCAACGCTGGCTGCTGCCGAAGGCCCCGGGAAAATCAAGATCTACACTGAACAACCCTTGCACCACCGGCACCTGCAAAATCGACAAGGTGCTGCCGACCTGATTGCCATTGGTCCCCGCATCATAGAGCGCGAAACTCATGTCCAGATTGCCATTGGCGGGCTGCCCGCTCGCGTTCATGCTGCCTTGATAGGTGAAGGCGGTGGACTGCGGAGCGGCATTCGCGTTCGCGACGATACTCACGACGATGAGGATTGCTGTCAGAAACAGGCATCGACTCATGGCTGGCAACCCTCAAAGCTGTCGAAGAAAAGATCGTCGCCCGGCGCCGCCTGGGTCGCTGCGCGTAACCCGGCGGTCAGCGCAAAATCGGCGCTGGATGTTGTGCCGGTGACAGGTTCGGCGATCGATGAAAACAGACTGTAGCAAACGCTTCGCGAGCGAACAGTTGATCCCGCAGAGATGACGTGGCCGGCGATCGAATAGGTTTGCGCTATCGAATGCATCGACGCACCCGCCGCAATCAGCAGCACGGCCGAACCGAACGCGCGTCGAGTTTTGGCGCGTCGCCGTTCTCCGCTCATCGCCCCCCCAGTTATCTCGCCCGGAGTGGGCTTCAGTGAACTACTTTCGCGTCGCCGCGCGCACATCCTCAACCAGCTTGCGCGCGCGCTTGAGCGAATTGTCGGAGTTGCGCGTGATCATCGAGATGGCGAACGGGTTTCCGGCCGATGCCACGTCGGTCAACCTCTCGCGCGTCTTGGAGGCATTCGCGGCGCAATCTTCGATGCGCTTCAGAATGTCCGGCGACTTGAGGTTCGCGTTCGTCGCGATATCGCGCGCTTGCGCGCACAAGGCATCGACTTCGGTCGAGGCCTGGCTGAACTTGGCGTTGGCATTCGCCGCCGTCATCGCCACATCGCCGGCGGGATCCAGCGGTTGCTGAAAACTGGGCGGAGTATTGTTCGGAGTGGGCGTCGATTCGGCCAGGGCCGGACCTGCGGCCGGCAGCGCGGCGAGCAGATCCATCGCGCGCTTGGTCACTGTCGGCGTGGCGACTTCGACAAACATCAGCTTGTCGGGATTGCGCGCCGGGTCATCGAGCCAACCCTGCATGAGGCGACGGCAATCATCGCGGCCGGAACCGGAAAGTCCGGCCGGCAAGCCGCTCGTGAGCGAATTATCGTCGGACCACGCACGCAGGCAGTTGACCGCGTTCGCATCGATGCGGTTGTCGGGTTGATTGGCGCTGTGCAGCATCTTCGCCAGTTCGGCATCAGTGAGCTTGTCGCCCTTGCTGCCGCAGGCGCTCAGCACAAGCATGCCGATCAGACCAAGAATAAGAATTCCGCTTCGTGAGTTCATCATTTGTCGCTACTCCACACTAATCCAGATTCGTTTTGTCCGGTCGCGTCACGCACCGACCGACACCCCAACTCAACGTCGCCGCCACGCCGCGATAAATGCCCCGGCGCTGCCGATCAGCGTTATGACCACGGTCCACGGCACTTCTGCAATTGTGCGCACATTGGGCGCTGCAAGCCAGAACAGCGGTGCCGCGACCAGCAAGGCAAAGGCCAGCGCGCGCAAGGTCGCGGACTGGCGGTTTGTGGTTTCGTTGTGCTGGTCGAGCCGACTGAGAGCGTCGCGAGCCTGCCGAAGTTCCGTCGGACCGCGCGCAATCTGCTCCAGCGCATCATGAACGAGCTGCGGCATGCCTGGTGCCAGGGCGATCCATTCCGGCACCCGCTGGCGCAGCGCGCGCAGGATTCGGCGTGGGCCGTGGCGGCGCCGCCAGATATCCTTGAGTACCGGTTCGGCGGTCGCCCAGATGTCGATGCGCGGATTGAGCAGGCGGCCGACGCCTTCGATATTGAGCAGGGTTTTCTGCAGCAGAATGAGCTGCGGCTGCACGGTCAATTCGTAGCGACGCGCGGTCTGGAACAACTTGAGTACGACTTCGGCGAGCGATATTTCGCTCAACGGTCGGGTGAAATACGGCTCGCAGACGCCGCGCACAGCCGCTTCAAGCTCGTCCATGCGCACCGTTGCCGGCATCCAGCCGGCGCGCACATGCAGTTCCGCAACGCGTCGATAGTCCTGATCGAACAGGGCGAGAAAATTCTCGGCGAGCCAATACTGATCGGCGTCGCTGAGCGATCCCATGATGCCGAAATCGAGGGCAATGAAACGCGGGTTGGCGGGGTTCGCAGTCTCGACCCAGATATTGCCGGCATGCGCGTCGGCATGAAAAAAATTGTCGCGGAATACTTGTGTGTAAAACAGCTGCACGCCTTTTTCGGCGAGGCGAGCGCGATCGATACCGGCAGCGTCGAGCGCGGCGAGATCGTCGACCGGTATCCCGCGCACACGCTCCAGCGTCAGCACTGCTGCGGTGCTGTGCGACCAGATCACTTCAGGCACGTGCAGATCGGTCGAACCGAGGAAATTGCGCCGCAGCAGGCTCGCGTTGGCACCTTCGCGTTCCAGGTCGAGTTCATTGATCAGCGTGGTCTCGATTTCGGCGACGATTTCGAGCGGACGAATCTTGTCGGCGTTGGGATGCATGCGCTGGGCGAGGCGACCGAGCGCGCGCAATAGCTCGACGTCGCGTGCAACGCGTTCGTGGATATCCGGGCGCAGCACCTTGACCACGACTTCGCGGCCAGTCGGCAACTTTGCTGCGTGGACTTGCGCGATCGAAGCAGACGCGAGCGGGCCCTCGTCGAAGCGTGCAAAGCGTTCCTGCACCGGAGCGCCGAGTGCATTCTCGACAGCAAGCCGGGCAACACTGCCGGGAAACGGCGCGACATTGTCCTGCAACGCTGTGAGTGCGTCGGCAATATCGGGTGGCAACAGATCGCGACGTGTGGAGAGAATCTGGCCGAATTTCACGAAGATCGGCCCGAGTTCGGTAAGCGCAAGAACCAGACGCTCGCCGCGCGGAAGCAGGGCGATTTGCGCACCGCCGCGTGGAAGGATTCGGCACAACCAGCGCAGCGGCAGCGGAAGATTTTTCAGTTCGACCAGATCGTCAAGCCGATAGCGCATCAGCACACCGGCGATGCCGAACAGGCGGCGGGCGAGCCCGGGCGCGATCACGCGCCGGCCTTGCGCAGTGCGAGCACGCGTTGAGCGCGCGCCAGCAGGCGATCGCCGCGCTCGCGCAACGCATCGACATCGTCGAGAAAGCCGTCGATCTCGGGGCGGCTGACCAGATCGCGACTTTCTTCCTGCAGATAGTCGACCGTGTCGCGCGTCAATGCCTGTGCAGATGCGCGTGCCCACTGCACACCGTGGCGAACGGCACGCGCGAGCTGAAATCCGATCACGTCACCGAAAACCTTCGCAAACGCCTCGTCGAAATCGGGCGCGAACTTGCTCGCGATGTGTTCAAGGCGGCGCGCGAGTTCGGCATCGCCGGCAATTTCGACCTGACCCGGTGCAAGGCTGCCGTCAGCGCCGCGTGTCAGCAGCATTGCAAGCAGGCTGCCGGGCGACGCAGCGACGCGCAGCGCGCTGGTTCCGGTAAACGCAGGCCCGATGCGCAATTGGCGCGCATCGACCGTTGCGCGCAATGCAATGCCGGTGCCGGAGAATGTCAGGGTCAGCGCACGGCCGTCGAGCGCGCCAAGGCGATCGAGCGTTTCCGGATCGCGTGCCAGCACGCGATTGAGCGCACCCTCAAGCAGGCGGCCGAGCACGGACAAGACGGGATTCGGCGCGCGCGATGACAGCACGCTCACATTGACGACGGAAGACATGCGGCAATTCTAGCGTGCCGGGCGTGCGGAGACGCGGTGACGCCTACGCGGAATAGATCAGAGCACCCTTAATGCTCGATTGGATCACGCTTGATTGGATCAGGCTCGATTGGAAACGTCTTCGTATCTTTTTCCACTGGCGCGCCATCGGTCGGACGCGTTGGTTCACGCGTCGCCGGCGCGACGCCCTTGCAATCGTAGCCGCTCCAGCTTTGCTCGCCGTCGCGCGGATCGCCCATCGGCTTGATCGTATCGGCGTCCATGGTCACCGCCTCGTTGCGCGCCATGACCTCAAGCTCGTCGCGCACCTTGATGTCGTTGCGATCGACCGGGCCGACGTGGTCGAGCACTGACACCGTGATCTCGCCGAGTTGCTTGCAAACCGACACATCGTCGTTCCAGGCAACGCGCACGTCCTTGCCGGCCGGTTGCAGCTTGATCCCCCAACTGCATGCGGTGAGGGTCAGGCTCAGGCAGGTCGAGGACAAAACGATTGCGGCAATCGAGCGGGTCGTCATCGTGGCTGCTCCGGTTTGCGGCGCGCCTTCTGCGTGGGATCGCAAAAGTCGCCGCATCGATTGGCGGATTTGTTCCGGCGCGAAACAACCGCGCCGGAGAGTTCAATCAGCGTATCACCTTGCCGTCGCCATCGATGACCTCGACCGCACCGACCTTCAGCGCACGGATAGGTTTCTCAATTTTCGACAGATCGCCGACGATGACCCAGGTAAGCGAATCGGCAGCGTAGAGTTCCTTCGCGGCAGCCTGCACATCCTTGTCGGTTTGCGCCTCGACGCGTTGTTTCAAGTTGCGCACATAGTCGTCCGGACGGCCATACAACTGGTCATTGGCCAATACCGAGAGCACCGATGAAGTCGTCTCGAAACTGCCGGGCAGCGCGCGCACGCTGCGTGCCTTGATCTTGGCGACTTCAGCATCGGTCATCGGCCGATCGCCGACCACGGCGCGCACTTCCTTAAGCGCCTCGGCAATCGATTCGGCGGTCTTGTCGGTCTGCACCGGGGCGAACAACAACAACGGTCGCTGGCCGACCGCATCCTGCAACAAGGTGCGTGCGCCGTATGACCAGCGCTTGTCTTCGCGCAGGTTCATGTTGAGGCGCGATGTGAAAGTGCCGCCGAACACGCCATTGGCGGTCTGCATCTGCAAGTAGTTCGCCGCCTTGGTGGACGAAGCCAGCGAACCAGCGAGGATCAGCGACTGCGGTGAATCAGGACGATCGATCAGGAACACACGCGGCTTTTTCTGCGCGGCAACGGCCGCGATGTTCTTTTTCGGAATCGCCGATTCAGGCGCCTTCCAATCGCCGAACACGGCATCGAGCATCGGCACGATGGTCTCGAGATTGGTGTCACCCGCGATCATGATGACCGCATTGTCGGGACGGATGAAGTCGCGATGGAACTTCTCCAGATCGGCGGCAGTAAGCGACTCGATCGACGCGACATTTCCGGTGCCGGTAAACGGAATGCCATAGGCGTGGCCGGTGCCGTACAGCAGTGGCGGCAAGGTGCGCAGCGCGAGTCCGGTCGGCTGGGTCTTTTCCTGAGCAATTTCGGCCAGCCATTGGCCGCGGATGCGGCTGATATCGGCATCCTTGAACGCGGGATTGCGCACGATATCGGCGAACAAATCGAGCGACGGCTTGAGTTCGCTGTTCAGCGCATTGAGACCGACCGACAGCGCATCGAGTCCCGCCGCGCTCGCGATGTTCGCGCCGTAGCGTTCCTGGCGCTTGGCGATCTCGATCGAATCGAGATTCTTGGTGCCTTCGTCGAGCATCGCCGCGACGAAGCTCGCGGTGCCGAGTTTGCGGCCTTGATCGGCGGCGTAACCGGAATCGAACTGCAACTGGATCTGGGTGATCGGCAGCGTGTGACGCTCGGCCAGAATCACCTGGATACCGTTTTTCAACTTGCCGCGTTGGATATCCGGGAAGGTCAGATCGGGAAACGTATCGACGGCCGGTACGCCCGTGCTGCGATCGAGCGTGCGCTTCGCAATGCGATAGTCGCCCTTGGGCGGAACGATTGCTGCAGGTTTTCCGGCCAGTGCCGGACGTCCCTTGACCGCCTTCTCCTCGGCGGCAAAATCAACACCTTCCTTGGCCGGCACCACGGTCAAGGTGTAGTCGCCCTTTGCCAGCCATTTGTTCGCCGCCGCAGCGATTGTCACTGGCGTTGCTTCGGCCGCGCGCTGCAAGTCGATCTTGTAGGCACCGGGATCGCCGCGATAGACCTGACCTTCGGCAAGAATCACCGCCTTGCCGCTGAAACCGCCGACTTTTTCCAGCCCGCGAACGAATCCGGCGCGCGTATCGATCTGGGCACGCTCGACTTCATCGGCCGTCGGGCCGTCGGCGAGGAATTTTTTCCATTCGTCGGCGATCGCCGCTTCGACCTTGGCCGGCTCTACACCGTTTTTCACGTCGGCAGTGAGCACGAACTGGCTGGCGAGCGCGAACGCTTGCAACTCCACGGTCACGTCATCGACGAGTTTGTCCTGATAGACGAGGCGTTGATACAGACGCGAGGTCTTGCCACCGCCGAGCGCATGGGCGGCCAGCGCAAGTTGCGATAAATCGGCATCGCCGAGTTGCGGCACGTTCCATTCGCGATAGATACGCACCTGGGCGACATGATCCTGCTGGGTGCCGCGAGTGGACTCCGCGCGCGGCGCAACCCAGGGCTGCTGACGCGGCACCGGCGGACCGGCCGGGATATCGCCGAAATACTTCATTGCCTTTTCGCGAGCCACATCCGCAGTGATGTCGCCGGCAAATACCAGGGTCGTGTTGGCCGCGCCGTAGTAGTCGCGGAACCATTGCTTCACGTCGTCGAGCGAGGCGTAGTCGAGATCCTCCATCGAGCCGATGGTGTCGTGGTGATACGGATGGTTGGCCGGAAACACATTGACCAGAATGTTTTCATCGGTGCGGCCGTACGGGCGGTTCTCGCCCTGGCGCTTTTCGTTCTGGACCACGCCGCGCTGGGTGTCGAGTTCGTTCTTGCCGATCGCGCCGAGCAGATGGCCCATGCGGTCCGATTCCATCCACAGCGCCATGTCGAGCGCGGTGGTCGGCACGGTCTCGAAATAATTGGTTCGGTCGAACCACGTGGTTCCGTTCTGATCGGTGGTGCCGGCGAGCTCGAATGGCTGGAAGAAACTGCCCTTGCGATTTTCCGAGCCGGAAAACATCAGATGCTCGAACAAATGCGCAAACCCTGTCTTGCCGGCCGGCTCATCGGCAGAGCCGACGTGATACCAGATACTGACCGCGACCACCGGAGCTTTGTGGTCTTCGCTGACGACGACCGTCAAGCCGTTCGGCAAGGTGAAGCGCGTGAACGGGATATCGATATCCGCCGGCGCAGCGATCGCTGCATTGGCGACAGTCAAAGCCACAAGGGCCGAGGCAACAAGACGTTTGGACATGAAAACTCCTTCGGACGAATCACAGTCGTTCACTCGGGGTGGATAAAGGCGAGGTGAGAGCGTCGATAGTCGACGTTGCGTCAGCAGGATACGTTGATGCGCGACCGACGATGCAGTGCAGGCTAGACGTTCAATCCTGACGGCGCAACCGACATCAGTCATGCCTGCCCAGCGATTCAGCTTGTCCATTGCCCAGCAACTCAGGTTCAATCGCACATCCGACCATTCGTCGGCTTCGCCTGATCTGGACACGGTCTGCCATGGGAAACCTCAAGTTCGTCATCGCGCTGGCGCTCCTTGGCGGCGCGCTCGTGCTCGGATACGGGTTGTGGCCGACAACCCTGCGGCAGCAAGCCACGCCAGCGCAGGCACGCGTTGATCAAACCAGAAATCCCGCGACCGGTTCCGAGCAGGCGCAGAATTCCGCGAGGCAGACGACGCTGCGAACAATGCCGCCTCAGCCAACAGCCGAAGCAAGCGCGCCATCGCCGGATCCAATCTCCGAGGTATCGCTCACGTCGACCGCTCGATCACCTTCGCGTGAGCCGGAAGCGACCACGTCGGCAGCACCGGAGCCGCCCGCCGACGGTTACGCTCAAGTCGCTCAGATCGCACCCGATCTGCCAGCGGGCATCGATACCAACCGGGCAACCGATCTGTTCGTCGATCAGATCGCTGCACTTCAGGCGCACGGACCGCAAACCAACGACATTGGGCCTTCTGTAAGGGCTTTGCGTAGACGCTTTGCTGACGAAAACTCCGACCCTTGGTGGTCCGCTCAGGCAACTACAGCCGTGCATGATGCAATTACCGCCTGGTATGCCGAGTTGCCGGAAGAGGTTCGCTACCATCTGGCATTGATCGCTGTGGAGTGTCGCGCGAGCCTGTGCGAAATCCTGGCAGCCGCCGATGATCCAGATAGCTCAGGTGACCGCATCAATGCCGGTCAGGATTGGCAGGTCGTCGCCGATACATGGCCTCAGACGGAATGGTGGCACGACCTCGGGTTCGTCGACATCACGAAGCAGACCAGCACGCGTGATGGTTATCTGCTTTACATGATTTATCTGGTGCGACACCCTCGCTAGCGAGCCTTCGCAAGACGAAAGCTATGCTCACGGCAATAAAGTCGGTGCGACAGCGGGCACCTCGTCTTCGTGATCAATGCGCAGACTGTCGGCAGGCGGCAACGGCTGCCCGAGCAAGAACGCGAGGGCACAGGCATTGGTCGCGCGAATGCTGTCGAACGGCGTGCCGTGTCGCGAACCGCGAACGACGGCAAATTCGGCACCGAGTTTTTCGGCGTAGGCGCGCTTTTCCGCAAGCGGCGTGTAGTCGTGTTCGCCGGCCAGCATCAGGGTCGGACACGGCAATGTGCTGATGCGATCGAGTGCGCTCCAGCCGACCAGTGCGCGGATCGTGGCGAGATACGCGCGCCGCGAATTCGCGCCGACCACATCCACCACGCGCTCGCGCATCGCCGCCTGCGGTGCATACGGAAACAGCCGTCGCGCAATCAGGCGGGCGCTGCGGCGCGGACCGAGCACGCGCACCATTGCGGCCTGCAGGCGTGCCTCCAACCAGCGTCGACGATCACGAATCACGTAGTCGGGCAGGCTATTGACCAGCACCATGCGGGTTACCGATCGAGGGCGCAGCACGGCCATTTCCAGCGCCACGGCGCCGCCGAGCGAGAAGCCGAGCAGCGAGACGTGATCGATATTCATTGCGTCGAGCAGCGACCATAGATCGGTCGCAAATTCGCCAATCGCGTAGCGCTGCTTCGGCTTGTGGCTGCGACCGGAACCGCGCAGGTCCGGCATGATCATTTGGAAATGCGGGCCTAGTGCGGGTATCTGGAATGCCCAATCGGCACCGCTCGATCCGAGCCCATGGATCAGCATCAGCGCAGGGCCCTGGCCGGCTACTTCGTAGTGCAGCTCGATATCGTTGTGGCGATGAAGCGGCATGATGGGGCGCAGACAATCGGTGATATCGGGAAATCGTTGCAGCATCCTAAACCAATAGGAGAGTTCTCCCGGTTCTGCCGAGGTGGCAGCAGTCGTCTGACAATTGCCACGTCTCCCACGGATCAGCTAGGGCGTGCGCTCCGCGCACGACAAGAAGCTTCGCGCGAAGCGCTCGCTACCTTGCATGAGCGGGTTCGACCGAATCGCGACGCCGCATTGACAGCGGCGGCACTATTCTCATCAACGACACCGCCGACTACGCAGGGAATGGCCTTTGAAAAGTTCTTCTCGCCGCGCTGTTGCCGATGACTGTTGCCAACGCTGCCGATATCGAGGCGGCGAGGACGGTTCCACTGTCCGGTCGCTGTCCGTTGCAATGAGATGAGTGTTCGCGGACGCACAGTACACGCGACGCGTGCCGCACAACAGATTGATTTACATCGATAAAATATGACTCACGCGCTTGGCACGCCGATTGCTCTACTCGCAGTGTCGGGCAATCGCTCGGCGTCTATCGGAGTTGAGTCATGAAAGTCGAATTGTTCCTGTTACGCGGTTTGTTTGTATTGATGACTGCCGCCACGGTGTTTGGTGTCAGCGATCTGTTGCGTGGCACGCCGAGCGTGACACCGCATCTCACCCAGTCGTCGTCAGCGGCATCGAACAACGCGGGCTGAAAGAGTTCCTCACGTTCGAGGATGCTAGCGTTCGAGGATTGCGGTAACGCCCATGCCGCCTGCGGTGCAGATTGAAATCAATCCGCGACCGGAACCTTTTTCCGCGAGCATTTTTGCCAAGGTGGCAACAATGCGTGCACCGGTCGCGGCGAATGGATGGCCAAGCGCGAGACTCGATCCGTTGATATTGAGCTTGGCCGGATCGATCGATCCGAGCGGTTTGTCGCGACCGAGGCGATTCCTGCAATAGTCTGCCGATTCCCACGCGCGCAGCGTGCACAGGACTTGCGCAGCAAACGCCTCGTGGATTTCGTAGTAGTCGAAATCCTGCAAGGTCAGGCCAGCTTCGTCGAGCATACGTGGCACGGCAATGGTCGGCGCCATCAACAAGCCTTCGCCATGCACGTAATCGACGGCAGCGACGCGCGCATGGGTCAGCCACGCCTGGATCGGCAGATTCTGCGCTTTTGCCCAATCCTCACTCGCTAGCAGAACCGCAGCAGCGCCGTCGGTCAATGGCGTCGAGTTGCCGGCCGTCAGCGTGCCGAGGCCCGAGGTGCGATCGAATGCGGGTTTCAGTGACGCAAGTTTTTCCAGGCTGATATCCGGGCGCAGATTGTTGTCGCGCTCGATCGCCCGAAACGGCACGACCAGATCCTTGAAGAATCCGCGCTCGTACGCCGCCGCCGCATTGCGATGACTCGTGTAGGCGAGTTGATCCTGCGCCTCGCGCGAGATTTTCCACTCGCGCGCCATCATTTCGCAGTGTTCACCCATCGATTTGCCGGTGCGTGGTTCGGCAATGCCCGGGAATGACGGCTTCAATTCACCAAACGAAAAGCCCTTGAATGCGGTCTTGATTTTTTCCAAGGGCGTTTTCGCGCGATTGACCGCGAGCAGCCGCTGCTGCAACGCGCGGCCATAAACGATCGGCACATCGCTGGTCGTGTCGCTGCCACCGGCAATGCCGACATCGATCTGGCCGACGGCAATCTTGTTGGCGATGATGATCGCGTTGTCGAGCGAGGTGCCGCAGGCGCGCGCGGTGGTGATGCCGGGCGTGGTCGGCGCCAGACCTGAAGATAACGTCGCCTCGCGCGCGAGGTTCCAGTCCGATGCATGTTTTATGACTGCGCCGAACGCGACTTCGCCGAGTTCCATTCCATGCAGACGATAACGCTCGACCAGCGCGCCGAGCGTCTTCACCGACATGCCGAAATTGCCGATGTCGGCATACGCCGTGTTGTTGCGGCAGAACGGTATCCGCACGCCCCCGACAATGCCGACTCGTCTGCTCGAAGTCACGATTCATCCTTTGCGCGGAAATCGCGCACGTCACAGTTCGTGTTTATTGTAACGACTGCTGCTGGCGAGCGTCGGCGGCGAATCGCTCAAACGGTCGGCGGCTCGCCCCAATGCGCGCTGTTCATTCGCCAAAGTTCGAGAAACCACGCGCGGAACATCGCGATCTCATCGCCGCGTGAGTCGTCCTGCATCGCCGCGAGCGTCGCCTGCGGCGTCTGCTCACCCGCAGTGACTTTCAGCAATTCATCGAACATCGCCGTCCACACCGGGCCATAGGCAATCGTCTTCGCGTCGGTCTGCGCGTGCGCGCGCAGCGCCTCGACATCGACGCCCGCACCGGGTTTGACCGCCAGCGCCTGCACCCACGGCGACTCGGCATCAATCAGCAGCAATTCGAATCCGGTGTGCTTGAGAAACGCGCGCACTTCGTCGGGCGTGGAAAACTGATTGCGCGCGACATCCTTGCGCTGGCCCCTCGCGACCGTCGACTGCTGGGCATTGCGATGCTACGCAACTTCGAG
>JBDTOS010000023.1:0-16820 GCA_039933095.1 Dokdonella sp. | reverse complement strand
CGCCTGGTTTATCGGCTGGAACATGGTGCTTGAATACGGCGTCTCTGCCTCGGCCGTCGCGGTGAGCTGGACCGGCTATTTCACCAGCTTGCTCGATCACTTCGGCATCCATTTGCCGGCCGCGCTGACTAATGCGCCGCTTGCATTCACCGACAACCATTTGGTCACCACTGGTGCACTGTTCAATCTGCCGGCGGTCGCGATCGTTCTGGCGTTGACCTGGCTGTGCTACGTCGGTATTCGCGAGTCGAGCGGTGCCAATACGGCAATGGTGATCCTCAAGGTCGCACTGATTGTCATTGTGATCATCGCCGGCTGGCAGTATGTGAACCCGCAACTGTGGCATCCGTTTATTCCTGAGCAGCAGGGACCGGACAAGTACGGCTGGTCCGGGGTATTGCGTGGTGCCGCGATGGTGTTTTTTGCCTACATCGGATTCGAGGCGACGTCGACAGCCGCGCAGGAAGCCAAGAATCCTCAGCGCGATCTGCCGATCGCGACGCTCGCATCATTGGCAATCTGCACCTTGCTCTACATCGGCATGGCCGCCGTGCTGACCGGACTGCTCAGCTATGATCAACTCGGCACAACGGAGCCGGTCGTAACGGCAGTGCGCGCGCATCCCGAACTTGGCTGGCTGCGCATCGTCGTCGAGATCGGCGCATTGATCGGTTTGTCGTCGGTGATCCTTGTCATGGTTATTGCCCAGCCGCGC
This sequence comes from Dokdonella sp., assembly GCA_039933095.1. Classification (GTDB taxonomy): domain Bacteria; phylum Pseudomonadota; class Gammaproteobacteria; order Xanthomonadales; family Rhodanobacteraceae; genus Dokdonella. Next base: position 16,105 of record JBDTOS010000023.1, on the reverse strand, counting down.
ATCTTCATGATCATGGGTCGCGATGGACTGCTGCCGCCGGTGTTCGCGAAAATCCATCCGAAGTACTGCACACCGCATATCAATACGTTGATCACCGGTTGCGGTATCGCCCTGCTCGCGGCGATTTTCCCGCTCGATGTACTCGGTGATCTGGTGTCGATGGGCACCTTGATTGCGTTTGTCGCGGTCTGTCTCGGCGTACTGATTTTGCGCCGTACCCAGCCGCAACTGCCGCGTACGTTTCGGGTTCCGTGGGCGACATTCACCTGCACCGCGGGTATCGTCAGTTGCCTGATCCTGCTCAGCACAATGAGTTGGTATAACTGGACCCTGATGGTCGTCTGGACTATTGTCGGGTTCGCGATCTACTTCGGCTACGGACGTCGTCACAGCAAGCTGCACCTGAAAATGCTGAATTCGCGCAAGCCGTAGTTCGATCCAGATCCGGTTCCATCCGTGGGCGTTGCCGAGCGCGCGTCCGTCCTGCCGTTCGGCATTCACCTCTGCGCGCGCACCGCGTGTGCCACCAACGACAAGGGACGCCTGATGATCCGAGGCCCAATCACACTCTCTGCACGCACAAATAGATATTTCCCCACACGACACCGGTATTTCGACCTGGCCAGCGCAGCAATCGCGGTCATGGCACTGCTTGCGAGCGCACCCGCGTTTGCAGCCGATAACGCCGACGATGCGATCAACGCGATGTTCGCCCCGATCGCAGCAGCGATTTCAGCCTTCGTCTTCTATCCGATCCCGCTTGGCGGTGGAGCGGCAATGCCGGCGATGGTCTTGTGGTTGGTCATCGCTGCAACGTTTTTCACCGTGTACTTTCGCTTCATCAACGTACGCGGATTCAAGCAGGGACTGCGCCTGATCCGGGGTGATTATTCGCACCACCACGATAAAGGCGAGGTCACGCATTTTCAGGCCTTGTCGACCGCGCTTTCGGGGACAGTCGGACTCGGCAATATCGCGGGCGTCGCAATCGCGATCAGCATCGGCGGGCCGGGCGCGACGTTCTGGATGATCCTCGCCGGCTTTCTGGGTATGAGTTCGAAATTTGTCGAGTGCTCGCTCGGTGTCAAATATCGTCGCCACAATGCCGACGGCAGCGTGTCGGGCGGGCCGATGCACTATTTGAGTCGTGGCATCGCCGAGCATCATCCGAAATTGAAGAATCTCGGCAAGGTACTCGCGGTCGTGTTTTCCATCTGCTGCATCGGTGGTTCGCTCGGCGGCGGCAACATGTTCCAGATCAATCAGACGTTTCAACAGTTCGTCAATATCAGCGGTGGTGAAGCCAGCGTGCTCGCCGACAAGGGCTGGCTGTTTGGCCTGGTCATGGCGATCATGGTCGGGGTCGTCATCATCGGTGGGATCAAATCGATTGCCCGCGTCACCGACAAACTGGTGCCGTTCATGGCGATCATGTATCTGGCCTGCGGTGTCTACATCATCGGTGCCGATATCGGCAATGTCCCGGTCGCATTCCATGCAATCGTCACCGGTGCATTCACGCCCGAAGCCGGCTACGGCGGCATCATTGGTGTGCTGATCCAGGGCTTCCGTCGTGCGGCGTTCTCGAACGAAGCCGGCATCGGTTCGGCCGCGATCGCGCACTCAGCTGTACGCACCAAGGAGCCGATCACCGAAGGTCTGGTCGCGCTGTGGGAACCGTTCATCGATACGGTCGTGATCTGCACGATGACGGCGCTCGTGATCGTGATTACCGGCATGTATCAGCAACAAGGTGTCGGTGACGGTGTCGCATTGACTTCGATGGCGTACTCGTCCGTGCTGTCGTGGTTCCCGTACCTGCTTACGCTCGCGGTTTTCATGTTTGCATTCTCGACGATGCTGGCGTGGTCGTACTACGGCGAGAAGTCCGCGTGCTATTTGTTTGGCGAATCGAAAGCCGTTGCGATCGGCTACAAGCTGTTGTTTTGCGTATTCATCGTAATCGGGGCAGCGAGCAACCTTGCCGCCGTAGTCGATTTCTCCGACGCGATGATCTTTGTCATGGCGCTGCCGAATATCATCGGCCTGTACTTGCTCGCGCCGGTCGTGAAACGCGACCTCGACAGCTACTTCGCACGTGTCCGCAGTGGCGAGATTCGCAACTATCGGCTCACCCCGGCGACCGAAGCCGGTTGATCTGATTTCGACTTGTGGACGGGGCGGCGCGGTTATTCCGCGCCGTCTTCGTTTTCAGCGGCTGTTGGAGGATCGGCGGGTGTTGGAGGATCGGCATTCATCGCATCCTCGTCATCCAGATCGGAATCGGTTGACGCATCAAGGAGCGATTGCGGCAGGCTCTTTGAGGGCGCTGCACCAAGACCGCGCAATTGTTCGACCTTGCGCAACAAGTTTCCCCTGCCCTGCGAGAGCTTTCCCAGTGCGGCCTGATGCGCTTTCTGCGCGCGATCGAGTGCCTCGCCGATTTTGCCCATATCGTCGACAAATCCCGAGAATTTGTCGTACAACGCTGCGGCGCGATCGGCAATCTGCTTGGCATTGCGATTCTGCTGTTCGGTGCGCCAGATCTGCGCGACCAGACGCAGCGAGGCGAGCAGATTGCCGGGGCCGACCAGGATGATCTTGCGCTGGAACGCGTCCTCGTACAGTTGATTGTCGCGCCGGATCGCTTCAAGAAACGCGGCCTCGACCGGCACGAACATCAATACAAGCTCGGGCGACTGCATCCCTTCCAGACGTGTGTAGTCTTTCTCGCCGAGCTGGCGAACGTGATTGCGCACGGCGGCAATATGGCGCCCAAGATGCTGCTCGCGCTCGCCTTCGTCGGTCGCATCGCAGAATCGCTGATACTCGACCAGCGCCATCTTCGCATCGATGACGATATGGCGGCCTTCGGGCAGCAGCAGCACTGCATCGGGTCGATAACGGTCGCCATCGGCGTCTGAAAAGCTTTCCTGGGTCAGATATTGCTGGCCCTTTTCAAGACCTGCGGACTCCAGCAAGCGTTCGAGTTTGAGTTCACCCCAATAGCCTTGCGTTCGATTGTCCGAGGTCAACGCACGCGTAAGGCTGGTTGCCTCGACCGAGAGTTTTTGATTGAGTTCGAGCAGACGCTCAAGTTGGCCCTTGAGTTCGGTCTGCAAGGAGACACGGGCATTGCCTTCCTTCTCGTAGGACTCGCTGACGAGCTTGCGGAAATCCCCGATCTGCTCGCGCAACGGATTGAGCAACTGGCCAAGCTGCTCGCTGTTCTGCGCATGCATGCGCTTGGCCTTGTCCTCAAGCATCTCATCGGAGATCGCCTTGAACTGGACACGCATGTCCTCACGCGCTTGTGCGAGCAGCGTGAATTTTTCCTCCATTGCGATCTGCTGCTCATGCAGGCGCGTGGCGATCGTCGCGCTCTCCTTCTCTCTCAATCGGGCTGCTTCGCGCCAACGCTCGCTTTCGCTGAGTGCGGTCGCGAGATCACGGCGCAACTCCGTCAGTTGTTCGAGCCGCGCTGACAACGTCGCCACTTGATTGCCGAGCGCACCGTTGTCCGTCCGAGCAGCATCACGGTCGTCGGCGACCTGGGCCATATCGGTGCGTACTGCGCGCGCACTATCCAGGGCCGCCTTGAGTTCAGCAGCGGTCTGGGTGACCTCGGAATCCCGACTGGCGCGACCCGCCGCGAAGGCCTGCACCGCGTGACGGCGCATGAACACAACCGCCAACAGCGCGCCAACAGCAATGCCGATAATTGCGGCAATGCCAATCCAGATGTTCTGGGTAGAAAAAATCAATGACGAGTCCGGCACGCGTGTCTCCGTGTATCACGCCGCCGATTGTGACAGGCGCCTGTCTCGTTTGCCGAGACAAGTCGCGTCAGGGTTGTCGATCAACCGCTACCGCGGAGGCTGGCTACGGTCCCTTGTTCGCACCGGGTTCAATTAAGTCTCTACGGCATAACCCGCGCACCAGCCCTTCGCGTCGACTGCCTTGCCCGGAAACAGCTGGCACGGACCCCACGCAGCGCCGGCCTTGGTCTGGAAGAAGTTGCAGTTGACGCAAGCGCGACCGGCTTGATATTGCGGATATTTGGCCTTGTCGACCAGGCTCGCATCGTGCTTGTAGCCAAGCGCGCTTGCCGTGGCATCGGATTCCTCAAGATGCGGCAAGTCCTGCGCTCGCGCGAGCTTCGGCAACAAGATTCCGGCAACAGGCGCGGCGATCGCGCCAACCACTGCAGCTTTCAGAAATCGACGCCGACCTTCAAGATTGGCTGGATGTGACATGCAACACTCCTCGGTCAAGGGAAAAGAAACAGTCTGGGCAACGCGCAATATACCGCCGATATCGAAATCTTGGCTGACTTGGGTCAAGTCCCAAATCGCGGGACATGCGTATGGGCCCTCGCGTATAGTCTTTTTACCCCTCAACGAACACGCTTCGGAGTTCGCTATCAACCCGCCAGGCAATTCGAACCCGCCGTCGGTCAAGCCACCCTTCGGCGAATCCAGGCCGGCAAGATCGACCTTCGCAATGCCGACTTTCACAAAGTCGGATCTGGCCGAATGTGTGCGCCAGATCGTCGCGGCCGGTCGCGACCTCGCCGCACGCGGCTGGACACCGGCAACCAGCAGCAATTTTTCAATGCGTCTTGACGCGGCCCATGCAGCGGTGACGGTTTCGGGTCGCGACAAGGGGAGTCTTGGTGACGAAGACGTCATGGTCGTCGATCTGGACGGACTTCCGGTAGGGGCGACCGAGCGCCCTTCGGCAGAGACCGCTCTGCATGTGCAGATCTATCGACGCATGCCTGCGATCGGCGCCGTGCTGCACACTCATTCGCGCACACAGACTGTCGCTTCGCGCTATTTTGCCGCGGCCGGCACGATTCGATTGCAAGGCTGGGAATTGCAAAAAGCGATTTCTGGTCACTCTACGCATGAGAGCGTGCTGGAAATCCCGGTGTTTCCGAATACGCAGGATATGTCGGTCCTGGTCGCGCAAATCGATGCATGGCTCGATGCCGGAAAGCCTCTGCACGGTTACCTGATCGACGGGCACGGCATCTATGCCTGGGGCATTGATATCGCGGAAGCCAAACGCCATCTCGAAGCGTTCGAATTTCTGCTCGACTGTGAGGTGGAATTGAGGAGCCTGTCGCGATGAGCCGCTTGCGCATTTACGACGAAAAACTAGGCGAAACTCCGCTTGCGACCTACCACTCGCACACCGACATCGCGCGCGAACTGAACACTGTCGGCGTGCGTTTCGAGCAATGGCAGGCGTCGCAGCCGATTGAACCCGGTGCCAGTCAGGATACCGTGATTGCCGCATATCGAAGCGATATCGAACGCTTGCAGCGCGAGGGCGGCTATCAAGCCGTCGATGTGATCAGCCTGAAACCAAACCATCCCGACCGCGTCGTTTTGCGCAAAAAATTCCTGAGCGAACACAGCCACAGCGAGGACGAAGTCAGATTCTTCGTCGCCGGCGCCGGCCAGTTCACCTTGCACATCGGTGACCGCGTCTATGAGGTCCTGTGCGAACAAGGCGATCTGATCGGCGTGCCGGACAACACGACGCACTGGTTCGACATGAGCGAAGCTCCCTATTTCGTCGCGATTCGATTGTTCACCAATGTCGAGGGATGGGTGGCGAAGTTCACCGGCAGCGATATCGCAGATCGCTTTCCGCGCATGCAGCCGCTGCATCAGCCCGAGACCGCGTGAGCGCCATGGGTGAAGTGCGCGCAATCGTCACCGACATCGAAGGGACCACGAGTTCGATCGACTTCGTCAAGGAAGTGCTGTTTCCCTACGCGCGCAAGAAACTGCCGGCCTTCATCGAAACCCACGGCGACAAACCCGAAGCGCAGCACTGGCTGCACGATGCCGCCAAGGAAGCCGGCCTGATTTCGGCATCGCGTCAGGAGATCATCGATTTGCTGCTTGGCTGGATCGATGCAGATCGCAAGTCAACTGCACTCAAGGCGTTGCAGGGCATGATCTGGGCTGAGGGCTACGCGGCCGATGCTTTCCGCGCTCATGTCTATCCTGAAGTGGCGACAAGACTGCGCGCGTGGCGAGCGTCCGGTATCCGTCTATACGTCTATTCGTCGGGATCGGTACCGGCGCAGAGACTGTTTTTCAAACATAGCGACGCAGGCGATCTCAGCGCATTGTTTGCCGGCTGGTTCGATACCGAGACCGGTGCCAAGCGCGACGAGCAGTCGTATCGGCGCATTGCCGACGAGATCGGCGAATCGCCGGCACATCTGTTGTTCCTGTCGGATGTCGTCGCCGAACTCGATGCAGCGAAAGCCGCGGGTTTCAGCACCTGGCTGATCGCACGACCGCCATCACTCTGCCCTGATATCTGCTCGCATCGCTGCGCTTCGGATTTTGACGCCATCACGCTCTGACTGCGCCGGACCGGATGAATTCCCTTGTCTCCAGCGCGATCGACGGGCTGCGCGCATTGTTGCTGCGAAGGCCACGCGGAAACCTCGGCGCGATCGGCCCCGATTTGTTTTTCGCGCTCGTGGCGATCTATCTCTGCGCCGCATTGGTGCTGGCTGCGCTGGACATCGAATCACCCTGGTTGTTCCAGACCGGCGGGGTTATCGTCGTGCTTGCCGACGCCGTGCTTACCCTCGCAGCGGCGTGGCTGCTCGCGCGTTTGGCGCGACGTCCCGCCGTCGTATGGGGCGTCGCGAGCATCCTGCTCGTGGCGACGATACTTGTTGCCGGGTTGATGCATTGGCCATTGCCAAGCATTTCCGCCGCACTGATCCGCAGCGATAGTTTGTGGCTCGCATTGTTGCTCGAAACCCTGCGTTGGTTATGGTGGCTGCTGGTATTGATTGCACTGGCCCGCGCGCTGATGCCGAATCACTTCTGGCGCGCGGCAATGGCTGGAACACTCGCATTCGTCATATCGGCGATGACCTGGTGGTGGCTGCCTTCCGGCACCATGCTGACGCACGCGGCATCCGACACAAGCAGCGGCGCCGCATCGGCAACCGATGACGCCACCTCGCCGAGCGATGCCGAAGGCAGCACTCAGGGGCTGACCAGCGAGCAAGTCCTGTTCGAGCAATCGCGCCTGGTGAATACCGCACTGGACAGTTTGCGTCCACGTGATCCAGATCGCAGCAATCTCTACGTCGTCGCTTTTGCCGGCGACGGCAGCGAAGACGTATTTCGCAACGAGGCGGAGTATGCCGAGAAACTGTTTGCGCAGCGGTTCTCCGCGGCCGGCCACATCGTGGTACTGGAAAACAACCCGGCGACAGTGACAACACGGCCACTGGCTACCTTGACGAATCTCACGGCGACACTCGACGGTATTGCCGCGCGAATGAATCCGGATGAAGACATCCTGCTGCTGTTCGCGACCAGCCATGGGTCGTCGGATCATGAGCTGCTGGTCGACCTTGGCGAGTTGCCGCTCGATCCGATCGGACCGCAGGAATTGAACGATGCATTGAACACCGATCCGGTGATCCGCTGGAAAGTGCTGGTGATATCCGCCTGCTATTCCGGTGGATTTGTCGACGCGCTACGCGACGATTCGACTCTGGTATTGACCTCGGCGCGTAGCGATCGGACTTCGTTCGGCTGCGGTGCCGATTCGGATATCACCTATTTCGGCAAGGCATTCCTGGTTGAGGCATTGAACAAGACCGATTCGCTGATCGATGCCTTCGCCATGGCGAAGAAAACCATCGCGCAATGGGAGCACGACGACAAGGTCGACGAATTGTCCGAGCCGCAGATGGCCAGCAATCCGCGCATCGAGGCGAAACTTGGAGAATGGCAAGCCCAGCTTGGCCCACGCCCAGCCGTGCCATTCGCACCCGCAACCGTAACCCCGCCGGCGCGCGATCGTCGTGAGGATTCAAACTAGAACGCACGCGCGTCAGGTTACAATCGGACCGGCGATTCGCGTTTCATTAGGAAATACCGATTGCCGACCCGCACGCGTAGCGGGCCACATCCAGGAGATGCCCCCCATGCTCCAACGCATCCTGATTTCGGCAATCGCAACGTGCACTCTCGCAGCCGGCGCGCACGCGGAGGATTGGTTCGTCGAGGCGCACTACGACAGCGCAGCGGCCATCGCCGAAGTTGCGGCGCATTTCCAGCATCTTGCTATCGATCGCAAACGCCGGATTGTTCGCGTAGACACCGACGAAGAGGGCATCGCCGTGCTGGAGCGAGCGGGTATGCAAGTGCGCATCGATCTCGCCGCGACGGCGCAGATGCGCACATTTTACGATCAGGCTAAAGGCGTCGCCGACAGCATTCCGGGTTATGCCTGTTACCGCACGGTCGAGGAGACCTACGCAACCATCGACGCGATCGTGCAGGCGCATCCCGACATCGCAACGGTGACGGATATCGGTCCGACCTGGGAAAAGACCCAAAACTCGTTGAATGGATATTCGATGCGCGCGTTGCGCGTCACCCGCCTTGCAACCGCAGTCGGCGATCCGGATCGTCCGACAATGGTGCTGTTCGGATCGATTCATGCGCGCGAGTACACGGCGGCGGAACTGGTGACGCGATTCGCTGAATGGCTGGTCAACAACGACGGCAGCAATGCCCAAGCGACATGGTTGATCGACCACACCGATTTTCGCCTGGTCCTGCAAGCGAATCCGGATGGCCGCAAGAAGGCCGAGAGCGGGCTTTCCTGGCGCAAGAACACCAACCGCCTGAGTGCCGGCTGTGCCGGCAATCCGAACAATTCTGGTGTCGATTTGAATCGCAACTTTTCGTTCAACTGGAATTCAACCGGCAACGCGGGTTCAAGTCCGGTGCCCTGCGACACAACGTTTCGCGGGGCCGGATCCGCCTCCGAACCCGAGACGCAAAACCTCCGGCAGTACGTCGCCGGTAGTTTGGATGGCAACGGGGTATATGGTGGCGGCGCCCTGCCGGATAAACGCATCGACGACCGCAACGTGGCCGCGCCTCTCGATTATCCCGGACTGTTTTTCGATATGCACAGCTACGGAGAACTCGTGTTGTGGCCGTGGGGCGACACGACCGATCCGGCACCGAACAGCGACGGCCTGCAAACGTTCGGCCGCCGCGTCGCCTTTCGCAATGGCCACACACCAGAACAGGCCGATACGCTGTATCCGACCGACGGAACCACCAAGGAAATGTTTTACGGCGGGCTCGGCGCGCCCTCCTACACGATCGAACTCGGTATGGCATTTTTCGAGTCGTGCAGCTCGTTCGAGAACAACGTCGTGGCGAAGAATTTGAACGCGCTGCGATACGCAGCGCGTGCCGCTCATGCCGCCTATCGGTTGCCGGGCGGTCCCGACGTGAGCGCGATCACGATCACTCCAAATCCGGTCGTCGCCGGCACTCCAGTGCAGATCACCGCCACCATTGACGACACTGGTTACAATCAGACAAACGGTACCCAACTCGTCCGCACAATCAAGTCGGCGTCCGCGACAGTCGACCTGCTGCCATGGCAAGCCGGTGCGGTGCCGATTGCTCTTGGCGCAAGCGATGGTACGTTCAACACCTCGACCGAGGCGATCAACGGTATGATCCCGACCAACAGCCTTGGCAATGGCCGGCACCTGATCTATATCCAGGGCGTAGACAACGATGGCGGCAGCGGTATTCCCGGCACGCCGGATGCGGTGTTTCTCGACGTGATCGTCGACCCGATATTTCAGAGCGACTTCGACGGCTAGGGATGCTCTGATCTATTCTGCGCAGGCGTCATCAAACTTTGGCGCGTTCATTGCATAATTTCTTGAGAACGTATGACTGTTGCGCGTGACGTGATCGTTGCGCGCAGCTTACAACCGGCTTTCACCCATCACCGTGACGAGGAAATAGAGGGGTCATGTTTCTGACTGCACGCTGGAAAAAACAGATATCGGGCCTGGCGATTTCGCTGTTCCTGCTCGGCTTGACGACGCTCGGTTCGCCTGCGTTTGCGGTCAAGCCGACTCCGTTTCCTGTTTCCACGGGGGATGCGATCGTATCCCTGGATGAAGTGGCCACGTTTGCCCTCGATGCCAGCCGCAAGGCCAGTGCGATCGAAGAATTTGCGGTGGCCGATGGCGGAGTATTCCAGCCGATTCCGGGGGCAAGCACGAACTTCGGATTTTCCGATGCCACCTACTGGTTCCATGTCCGTCTGCAAGGCAACGATCCGGTAGAGCCGACACGCATCTTGCGGGTCACGGCGGCGGGGCTCGACGAGATCGATGTGTTCCAGCGTCAGGCCGACGGTTCTATCACCAGCGCGTCGTCCGGTGATCGGCGACCCTTCACCGAGAGCGCGATACCGGATCGGTATCCCAACTTCCTGATCAAGATGCCGTATCGCACCGATGTCGACGTATTGGTACGCGTGCGTGGCGCTGATTCGATCATCGTGCCGATGACCCTGTTGACACCAAAGGGATTTTTCGAGTCGGATCATGATCGCTCGTTCGGACGCGGCATCTACGCCGGCATCCTGCTGGTGATGTTCGGCTACAACCTGATTCTTTTCGCTACCTTGCGTGATCGCAGCCGGCTTTGGTTTGCTGCCCATATTGCAAGCTTCGGGTTGATGCTGTTCTTCCTGAGCGGGATGGCTTTCGAATACCTGTGGCCGATTTTCCCGGCCTTGGTCGACTATGCGGCGCCAGCATCGCTTGCGTTGGCGATGATGACGATGCATCAGTTCGCACGCACGTTCCTGGAACTGAAAAAACACTGGCGTTTGGGCGACTACCTGCTGAACGGACTCGCCATAGCCCAAGCTGTGATCATGGTGATGTCACTGGTTCCCTTCGAGCATTCATTGATCGTGCAACTCGGTATGGCTGGCGTCCTGCTCGGCGTGCTGGCAATCGCCGTTGCAGTCGGCGTAGCCGCAGGCAAGGGACATCGGCCAGCTCTGCTTTTGTTGAGCGCATGGAGCGTGCTGTTGATCGGCTTGTGCGCGCATGCGCTGGCCGCATTCGGCGTGATGCCGATGAACCTTGTATCCGAATTCGGCATGCAGGCCGGGCTGTTGACCGGAATCACGGTGCTGTCGTTCTCGGTCGTTTACCGTTACGGCGTGATGCGAAACGAGACCGAACAGGTATTGCTGTCGGCACGCACAGGCATGAAGCATCGTGTCGCCGAGCGCACCAAACAGCTGGCGCAGACCATGGCGGAGCTGGCCGACGTCAATGTACGTCTGCGCGAATCGAGTCATCGCGATGGTCTCACCGGTGTATACAACCGGCGCTTTCTCGACGCCAACATCGATACCCTGCTTACGAAATGCCGGATCGGGCTGAAAAGCTTCAGCGTGCTGGTCGCCGATATCGATTACTTCAAACGCATCAACGACGAGGCTGGCCATCTGACCGGCGACGATTGCCTCCGTACGGTCGCTTCCGTTATCCAGAAAAACGTGCCGGACGACGCAGTCGTTGCGCGTTTTGGTGGTGAGGAATTCGTGGTTCTGTTACCGGAAAATGATGAACGCGCCGCCATCAAATGCGCCGAGACAATCCGCATTGCGGTCGCCGCATGTTCGATCAATGCTCCAAGCGGCGCGATCCGCATGACGATCAGTATTGGTGTCTCCACCGCACGTCCTCGTGCCCGCACCAACGCCCAAACCCTGCTGCGCCGCGCCGACGATGCGATGTATTGTGCAAAACGCGAAGGTCGCAATCGGGTGATGGAAGCGGAGGCAGTAGTTGGGTGAAGCAATGAGTCCGTTACCGCACGGTTCGCTTTAGCTTCGTTCCTGAATCGCCGCAGACGCGATCCCGGCAGTACGGACAACCTCTACCAGTTTGCCGCTCGCCACCAATGCGCACACCGTTCGCACGTCGCCGTCCATCGCGCGATCTCGCCGCATGAAGGTGATGTGCTTGCGCAATTCGGCATGGGCAATGCGTACCGCGTGGCCAGCGTGGAAGTCGGCGGATTCGGCCAGTTCCGTCATCAACGCCTTCAACGCTAATTCGAACTCGGCATAGGCCGAATCCTGCGCGCTCGGCGCGCCTGCTATCTTCGTCGCCAATGCCCGCAAATCCCCACGCCGGGCAATGCGACGCGCACTGTTGAGCATGTCCTGGCGATACTCCAGTGCTTGCGCTGCCGTATACAGCTCCAATGCTAGTACGTGGCCGAGGTCCGCAGTCATGGCCAGCACATGGCGCGCTTCGTTGGCCCCCATCGAAACGTGATCCTCGGCGTTCGCGCTGGTCGGGATCGAATACACCGATGCCGGATGCGCGCGCGTCGCGAGATCATTGACCAGCGCAGCGGCGGTGTACTGGACGATCATGAAACCCGAATCGGTCGCATCCTCGTTGCCGATCAGGAATGCCGGCAGGCCGTCATTGGTAGCCGGATCGACGAGTTTTGCGAGTCGTCTTTCGGAGATCGACGCGAGCACGGGAATCGCAGCCTTGAGGTAGCTCATCGCCAGCGCAAGCGGCATGCCATGGAAATGACCCGCCGAAATCACCTGATCCTCGACGAATCGTGGATTCTCCGCATCGGGAAACAACAGCGGATTGTCGGTGACCGAATTGAGTTCGATATCGACGACGCGGCACGCCTGCATCCATGCATCGCGCACCGCGCCATGCACCTGCGGTGCACAACGCAGGCAGTAGGCATCCTGCGGCTGCACCTTCTTGCCACCCTTGAACGGCAAAAATCGCCGATAGAACGCCTCGCGTCCGCGTTGCTGCGCAGGCGGCAGGTAGTCCCAGGCGATATCAAAATGCTGGCGTTGATCCTCGGGATCGCTCCACGACTCAGCCGTCCATGTGCGGAAGCGCGGAATGCGGTGATACGGAATATCGATCAGCGTCGATCCGGCCAGCATCGCCCGTAACCGTGCGGCGGTCTCGACCTGTCCGGGATGCGGCCGCAGCGCATGCACTTCGGCACGCAGCGCACCGCCGCGCCCGGCGAACGCATCGAGGGTCATCGCAGCGGCTAGGTCAGCTGTGAACAAGAGTTGTTCGGTCCGATCAAGCGCCAATACTGCGGTCGCAAGCATCTGCGCCGTGCCGTTGTTCAGGGCCAGCCCTTCCTTGAACGACAGTCGGATCGGTTGCAATCCCGCGCGCGTCATCGCATCGGCACCGCTCATGCGCTCGCCTCGGAAAAAAGCCTCGCCTTGGCCGAGCAACACGATCGCAAGGTGCGACAGTGGCGCAAGATCGCCACTGGCACCGACCGAACCTTTCTCCGGAATTACCGGAATCACATCGCGATCGAGCAAATCGACCAGCGCCTGCAAGGTCGAAACGCGAATCCCCGAGTGACCGCGCATCAAGGTATTTGCTCGAATCGCCAGCATCGCACGCACCACTTCGCGCGTCAGCGGTTCGCCTACGCAGACCGCGTGGGTGACGATCAGGTTGTGTTGAAGCTCCTCGAGCAAAGTTCCTTCAGCGGCATCGGGATTGCCGCCCGGCAAGCCATCACGTGCGCGCCGCGCACCGAGCACCTTGTCCGCGTTGCTGCCAAACCCCGTTGTCACGCCATAGACCGGCTCGCCGCAGCTCACCATCTCGGCAAGAAAATCGGCCGCACGCTGAACATGCGCAAGTTGCGCTTCGTCGAGAACAACGCAGACACCGTCGCGAGCAATCGCGACGAGTTGTTCGCGGGTCAGATTGCTGCCATTGAGGACGATGCTTCCATCGTTGATTCGTGCCGAGGCAGTAGTCATATGGTCGCAGACTCCGGGAAATTCATGATCGACTCTGCCATGTGCCTGTTTCCTCAGCCGTGCATCGCCGCCAACTGCCCGATTTCCACGCGCAGGGTTTCCGCAAGCTCCGCGCGCACGACCTCGAACTGGTCTTCCTTGCGCAAGTCCTTGACGGTAACTGTGCCCTTGGCGACTTCGTCGTCACCGATCACCAACACGAAGCGAATGCCGGCGCGATCAGCGTATTTGAACTGCTTGCCAAGTTTTGACGGTTCCATGACGACTTCGGTATTGATGCCGGCTGCGCGCAGCTCGCCAGCCAGCGCGAGATAATCCGGCAGACGATTTTCATCCATCTGCGTGACCAGCGCCTTGACCGAGCTTTGCGCGGTCTGGATCAACTTCGCCTCGCGCAGTTGCCAGTACAAACGCGTCGCGCCGATCGAGATGCCGACACCAGGCAATTGCGACTTGGTGTAGTTGCCGGCGAGATTTTCGTAGCGCCCACCCGAGCAGATCGAGCCGATTTGCGGATGATCGTTGAGCGTGGTTTCGTAAACCGTGCCGGTGTAGTAATCGAGCCCGCGTGCTATCGACAGGTTCATCGCGAAATGCGTCTCGGGTACACCGAACGCCGCGACCAGCCGCAACACTTCGATCAATTCGCGACGCCCCTGCTCGAACGTCTCGCTGCCGCTGCCGAGCGCATCGAGCTTGGCGCAGGCATCGGCGAGCGAGGTTGAACGCAGTTGAACGAACGCAAGGATCCGCTCGACAACGTCGCCGGCAAGATCGAACGGCGCACCGGTCAACGTTGCCCGCACCGCATCGGCACCGCGTTTGTCGAGCTTGTCGACCTCGCGCAACACGAGCATTTGTTGTTCGGAATCGCTGATGCCCTGCCCCTCGAACCACCCGCGCATGAGCCGGCGATTGTTGAGCTGGATCGTGAAGGGGCCGATCGCGAGATCATTGAACACCGCGTGGATCGCTGCCGGAATCTCGGCGTCGAAGCGCAGCGACAGGCTGTCCTTGCCGATCACATCGATATCGCACTGATAGAACTCGCGGAAACGCCCGCGTTGTGCGCGCTCGCCGCGATAGACACGTTGAATCTGGTAGCGCCGAAACGGGAATGTCAGATCGTGCTCGTGCTCGGCGACGTAGCGGGCCAGCGGCACGGTCAGGTCGAAGCGCAGCGCCAATTCTGGACGGCTATCGGTATTACCGGAACTTGCATTCAATGCACCCGTCGATTGCACGAAATACACCTGGCGCTCGGTCTCGCCACCGGATTTGGTCAGCAACACATCGGAAAACTCGAATACCGGCGTCTCGATCGGCAGAAACGCAAAGCGCTCGAAGCCGCGCCGGATCGTGTCGAGCATGCCCTGGAACGCCACCTGATCGAGCGGCAGCAGTTCGAGCACCCCGGGCGGCGTGCGGGCTTGCGTCAAGGCAGTCGGATTACCCAAGTTGTGTCCTCAATCAAGGGGGGCGGAGCTTCAGATCGGCTCCGAACAAGGCCGCAAGCCTAGCAGCGCAAGCCTAGCAGTGTCAGTACGCGCGCCGATGCCGCCGATTTGCCTTTGCGGCACCGCGTCGCTACTATGCGCGCCCCGCCTCATCGCGGATTTCGGGGTGTAGCTCAGCCTGGTAGAGCGCTACGTTCGGGACGTAGAAGTCGCAGGTTCAAATCCTGTCTCCCCGACCAACAGAATCAACGATTCAATGATAGCCGGCCACTGCGCCGGCTTTCTTTTGTCTGCCCTTTGTCTACAAACTTGGTTGACCCCAGAGCGATATACTGTTGATTCACAGGAGGGCATTCCGTGGTAAACATCAATAAAGATGAACTCATTCAAGCATTGTTGCCATTGCTGATTGCGAAACTACAGGAGCATTTTTCGCCGAGTGAGCAAGGCGCAGAAACGTGTTTGGAGGCAGCTCGCGGATGGGCGGACGCCCTGTCTAAAGCCGCCGAAGCCAAGCCGGACTACAACATTTTTTTTATTTAGAACGAAGCCCGCCAGCAGAACGCTAGGCTGGCTTCGGGACTATCGCGCTAGCGCGGACAGCGACCTTGCCGATGCTTTACTAGATCCGCAACGGGTGACGACGGGCGAGTAGGTAGTGCGTGGACGCGATCGTCAATGCCCTCGCGCTATTCCAACGATTTCGCCTAGGGCAGCAACTCCCGGTTGCGCGTTTCGATGTTCATGACCAAAGGCACGACGTATTCGCGACCGCACCACCAAATGCGAGCAGACGGACTCACATCGTCGCGCCGTTGCAGCGGGAACTTGACGGTCGATTCGCCCTGTACCGCAGCGACCAAACGCGCGCCGCAGCGTGTCCCAACGGGAGTTGCGATGGAGGCCTGGGTCGGAATCGAACCGGCGTACGCGGCTTTGCAGGCCGCTACATG
>JBDTOS010000022.1:0-17194 GCA_039933095.1 Dokdonella sp. | reverse complement strand
CGGCCGGTCAGGATCCTGGCAATCTCATTTCCCCGCAAGGCATGTTCTCGCAGGACATCAACTTCGCGAGTTGCAACGGCCAATTACCCCCGCCAGTCGGCGCAATTCCTGCACCGGCCGGCATGACCGTGGCGGATCTCAAGCTCGCATTGACCGGCCAGCCGACGACACTGATTTCCAACGGCCAGTGTTGGGCACAGAATTACGGTGATGGCCATGCGCGCGGCTATGTCACGATGGAGACGGTCAATAATTGCACCTTGCATCTACCTCCGGATGCGGGGTATTTCGGGAACGGCGGTACTGGCGATGCGACCAATCAGAATGTGATGAACGGGTCGTACTTCCAGTACAACCCACAAGACGGCACCGTTGTTTCCGATCAGGCTGTGCCAATTGAAGCGAGCCCCACCGATCCGCTGGTGTCAACGGCCGGAAACTACACTTTCTATGGGCGTTACGACAGTTGGACCGCAGCCGACAATCGCGAACCGCTGGCGACTACATGGGTCATGCAGGGCGAGACCGATACCACTGCATATGTGATGTGGCGTGATACCAAGACGTCCGAGCAGCCGCGAGCTTGTGGCACCAATCCTTCGTACTTCCCGCTTGCACAGGAAGGCATGACCTATTTCGGCACCGACAGCAAGACGCTCAACACCAACAATACACCGCCGTACGATCCCGGTTTGCCGGCTCCGGCCGCGACCCAATACGTTCCTTACACGGCGGCGACATTCAACGCGCCCGCGCGCAAGCTCGGATTTCTGTATGCGAATTTCAATACCACCGTAGCGCCGGCAGGTTCGGTTCCGCCAGCCGATCCGGCTGCGGCGCAGTCGTACGTCGTCGTCAGCCGACGCGCGCTCGGCGCGTTGCCGACTGCGTCAGGACATTCCGCGGTTCCGCTCGACAATGCATCGGCAGCACAGCATTACGTGCCGGGTAACTGATTCCAACGTCGTTATTGTCAATGCCATCAGGTTAGGGGATAGCAAGTCATGCTGAAGTCCGAATACGGTTGCTTGGGATTGCTGGTCGGCATAGCCGTCAGCGTCGGCGCGATGAGTTGGGCAACGCCGGTTTCGGCGCGTGTTGGCACCATCGACAATGTGCCGGCGGCGACCTTGCTGCTGCCGTATTTCGAGTCCGATCTGAACGACGCGAACGGCAGCCAGACCACAGTGCATCTCGCGAATTCCAGCGCGACCTCGATACTCGCACACGTCACGCTGTGGACCGATCTTGCGGTTCCGGTGATGAACTTCAATATCTACTTTACGGGCTACGACTCGGTCGATATCGACGTGCGTTTGTTGATGCAGGGCATACTGCCGCGGACCGCATCTGCGGGACAGGATCCTAGCGATCTGATCTCACCAAAGGGACCGCTGTCGCAGGACATCAACTATGCCAGTTGCACCGGCAACGCTTCCGGGCAACTGCCCCCGAATGGATTGTTGGATGCCCCGACAGTCGCCGGCATCCGAGCGGCACTGACAGGGCAATCGTCGATCTTGCTCAGCGGACAGTGTGGCGCAGTGGACCATGGTGACAACATCGCACGTGGTTACATCACGATCGATACGGTCAATAATTGCACGTCGCGCTACCCCAACGATCCCAACTACTTCACCCAAGACATCACGTTTCAGCCATCGCTGTTTGGCAGTTATACGCGATTTAATCGCAGCGAGAACACTCAGTCCACGGAGAATATGGTGAGCAGCGAAGCGGACGGTTTCGGGTCAGTGGATCCGCAGGTCTCCACACCGGGTCGCCCAACGTTCTATGCAAGTTTCAATGGCAGCAATGCGTCCGACCATCGCGAAGCGCTCGGAACGGTCTGGCAGGCACGCTATTTCAGCGGCGTTGGCGTCGCGGTTACCACCAAGATGGTGGTCTGGCGCGATCCCGGCGTGACTGTCTCGCCGTTCGCCTGCGGTGCGCTTCCGAGTCCGTTCCCTCTGACCCAGCGCGAGATTGTAGCTTTCGACGAGCAAGAGCACGCCACCATTTTGAACGTGGGGAATACGCTCCCGTTCGCGCTTCCATATGCGACCCAGGAAGTCGATACCGCGACCTTGTCGCCGTATCAATCAGGCTTCCTGGCGATGAATCTGAGCAAAGCAGACGACACCCGGTTGCAGTCGTACGTGTCAGTACGCCAGATTGTTCCGGGCGCTGCGGCCGATGGCGCACCGGCGCATCAGATGATCACGCAGTCGCAACTTGCCTGCGAAGACGCAAACAACGCGACACCGGGAAGTTGCACGCAGACTTTTCCGATCATGTTTGGAAGAACCATCCAGTAACCTCGATCGCACAGAACAAGTGACCATCCCATGACGATTCGATCGGTTTGCACAGGACTATTTTTGTTGTCGCTGGCGGGCGCTGCGGCGGCCCAAACCACGACCTACAGTTGTTCCGCCCTCGGCGGAAGCAACTGCACTGCCCGCATCCTTGACGGACCACAGGCCGCGATCACGTCCACTCTGCAATTGCCTGCGGCGGCCGCGACCCAATGCTCGGCTGGTTCGACGGTAACCCTCGCAGTTCAACTCAATATCATCCACTCTTGGATCGGCGATCTGACTGCGGCCGTTGCGAACCCGAGCGCGAGCTCGTCGACGCTGTTGAGCAACCTTGCCGGAGCCGGCGTGGGTGGTTGCCAGGGCAGCGACGTTTCAGCGCTGTTTCAGGATGGGGGCACTGCCGCCGCATGCAGCGGGTTGATCCCCGCAGTCGGCGGCACTGTCGCGCCGGTTTCTCCGCTCGCTCCCTTGGCCAGTGCCAACGGAGCACCTTCAGGTCAGTGGACATTGACCGTGACGGACACCGCCAACAACAACGAGGGCGCATTGCTCGACTGGGGAGTGAGCGTGAGTTGCGCCGCGCTGCCAAACTACGAGTATGTCCCGGTCCCGACATTGTCGGTTTGGACATTGCTGTTGACCGGTGTCGGACTCGGCTTCGTCGCCCTGATCGTGCTACGTCGTCGTCGCTCGATCCGATAGATTCGTGCAGGCTGCAGCGGGCGCGGCTCCGGTTCGAAACGGAGTCGGGTTGAACCGTATGCGCGCGCTCAACAGCTGGTTGCCATGCGTCATGCTGGCAGCGCTGCTTCCGCTGTCCAGCTGCGTGCCCAGCGTCAGCACAGGGGTTAAATCCAGCGAGATTCATGCAGAACACGATGGCCGACGCTATCGCGTCGAGCGCGTTCCAAAGGTGGCCGGCAAGTATCAATTCATCGATGCCGAAACCGTTCGCTATTTTCCGTTTGCTACCTACAAGATTGCATCGCAGGACGACCAGTACCTCTACGTCAAGCAATATATTGTTGACGCAAGGCCTGCGAGGCCGGCCAAGCCGAACTCCGTTGCGCCGATTCCTCCGCAAATTGCCGACACGGCACACATGAGCCTGCGCGAGTTCGACAGCGGTTTGCCGCACACCGGACAATGGCGCGACGATTTCGCCATCGCTGACATGGACGGCGACGGGCAACTCGATATCGTGTTCGGTCCACCGCGCAAGAGCTTTTCTGGGCCGGCCGTTTACCGTGGCGATGGCAAGGGAATCTGGCAACGCTGGGCTGGCTTGCAGTTCCCATCCTTGCCCTACGACTACGGCGGCGTCGCGGTTGCCGATTTCAACGGCGACGGGATACCCGATCTGGCGCTCGGCATGCACTTGCGTGGCGTAAGCGTGCTGTTGTCCGACGGCAAGGGGAAATTCACTCGCTACGATCAAGGCCTACCGCTCGGCGTTCCGGGCGCAGCGCAGCCCCCAACCTATTCGACCCATGCGCTCGCCGCTGTCGACTGGAACAGTGACGGCAAGCCGGACTTGCTCACGCTCGACGAGGGGCTCCTGGGTTCGAACAAATCCGGCCGCGATGGCGCCAAGGTTTTTGTGAACAACAATGGCGTCTGGATTCCCGCCGATTTCCCTGTCGGCGAAGGTCCATCACCCAGTGCGAACATGGCCGTAGTGGCGAACCTTGCCGGGGTCAATCCGCAATGGCTGATCTTGAGTCGTTCGACCGACGGTGCTGACGTGGTCCATATGAGCGCAGGGAATCATTGGGTACGCCGGATACTCGATGATCTGCCGCATGGCGCGATCGTGCGCTCAGTTGCTGCGGTGGCAAGTCCGCGAGGTGCCGGTTCAATCAATCTGGTCGTCGCCTATCAACTGTTTGTCGCCGATGCCTGGCATAGCGCGATCGATTTTTTTGCCGATGAAGGAGATCGCTTCCGGCGCCGACCGTTGCACGATGAAGCGACGCGTGCCCAGTTTCTGGCGCTGGGATTCGGTCATCTGGCATCACCCGATTCGTGGGACCTGGTTACTCTGCGCAACGATGGGGCCATGCAGATTTATGCCGACGATGGCCACGGGTTCCTTACGCGCGACTACGCTGTCCCTATTGATGCATGGCGAACCGGCTGTGCGGGTACCGCAGTGCATTTGCGCGATCTCGATGGCGACGGAGTCGACGAAATTGTCGCGAGTTTTTCCGGCGAACCGGATGCTTTGACGTTGCGGCGCGACTGTGCGAATGGTGGCGGCATCGAGGCGTGGAAAGTTGTTCCAGCACAATGAAGGGCTTGCCGTTTACTGTTTCTGCAACTGGACGTCAGACGTGGGTCAGGGACGCATTGCCTTGCAATACACCTCGACCAATGAAGCGGTTGCGCGATGACTATTGTGCCGCGCTGCCAAGTAGGCGCGTCCGGCCGCAATACAGGAATCGCGCATGGCCTGATCTTCGCTCAGCAAGCGGATCGCTGTGAGCATTTGGTCGGGCGTCTCGGCGAGCAGTAGTTCGCGTCCCTGCGTGATCTCAAGTCCATGCGCAGCTTGCGGCGTCGCTACGACCGGCAGCCCGCGCGCCCAGGCTTCGAGGATGCGCATGCGAATTCCGGAGCCGGCCAGCAGTGGAACGACGGCGATTGCACCTTCGGGAAACGAGTCGCGCGAATCCTCAGGCGGGTCGAGCCGGATGATCGCCGGTGACGCGCCGACCGCCTCTCCTCCAAATACATGCAGGCATGCGTTCGGCAACACCGACGCCAGGTGCGGCCACACATCGCGAACAAACCAGCATACTCCCTGCATGTTCGGCCACCATCCGGAACTACCCGCGACCACGATCGCCGGTGAACCTTCAACGCGCTCTCCGGCCGGTATCGC
Source organism: Dokdonella sp. (assembly GCA_039933095.1). Taxonomy (GTDB): domain Bacteria; phylum Pseudomonadota; class Gammaproteobacteria; order Xanthomonadales; family Rhodanobacteraceae; genus Dokdonella. The sequence goes on along the minus strand of JBDTOS010000022.1, from coordinate 11,989 downwards.
AACTGGAAATGCCGGAGCAATTGCAGCGATGCGATCGCGATCGTTCGGATCCGCGATGTCACGTAGTTCGTTCGCGTCGGATTGGGTCAAGGCAATGGTCTGCGTCGCATACGCGAGCGCGCGCCGCTCATCTGCGCGCATGCGAGCGGCTTCGATACGCAGCAATGGTGCCGTGAACTTGGTCCTTGCGGCCTGCCGCCACAATGCGGATTCGACATTCTGCATGCGCAGTACAATCGGAATTCCTGCTGCGCGCGCGGGCGCGCAGTTGGCGAGCGCCTGCAATTGCTCGACATGGACGATATCCGGGCAGCGCGCGGCAATGCGTCTGGCGATGGCGACCGTGACGGCGTTCGATTGATGGCGTGCGACGCTGATCGCGCAACCATCCCGCAATGCGACAAGCGCGGCGGCCAGCCAGCTGCGGCGTCGCGCCGGAATCACATATGTGGCAATACCCGGCTTCTGCAATTGGCTCGCGGCGCTGACAGGATCAGGGCACGCAATCTCTGGGGCAACAACTTCGATCTGGTGACCTGCTTCAGCCAATCCGCACAAACTCAGCCACAATGCGAGGCGACCGCCATCGCGGGGTGGCCAGGGCGGTTTGGTTGCGACAACGAGGATGCGCACAATCCGCCGAGTCTACGCAGACCGCAAATTTCGCGCGAGCATTGTTGATGATCCGATGGGGAAGGCCTGATTGATGCGTGTCCTGTTCATAACTTCGCGGTTCCCTGGCGATTTGCGGCGGGGCGATCAACTGCGCGCCTATCACCAACTGCGCTGTCTGTCAGCGCGCCACGCGATTACCTTGCTCGCATTCGATCATGTGGGCTCTGATCCGGCCTTGGTGCGTGAGTTGGAGGCGTGTTGCGAGCGCGTGATCATGGTCGACAGAAAGCCCGCACACATGCTGGTTCGGCTGTTGGGCGCATTGGGTGGCAGTACCCCCCTGCAAGCCGCCATGTACGCCTCGCCAACCCTGCACGCGGAGTTGACGCGACTGCTTGAATCCAGTCGCTTCGATCTGGTCCATTTACAGATGGCCCGACTCGGTGCCTTGCTGCCGCACCTGCGTCAGCTGCCATGCGTGCTCGACCTGATTGACGCGTTGTCACTGAACATGGCGCGGCGCGCCGAATTCGATCACGGGCCGATGCGCTATCTCGCGCGCATAGAGGCGTCGCGACTCCCGGCATACGAGCGCATGTTGTGCGCTCAGGTTCGCTACGCAGCGGTCAGCGCTGCGCCCGATCAGAAGGCGATCGGCAGTGTTATTTCCAATTTGCGCCTGGTCAGCAATGGCGTCGATCTGGATTTGTTTCCGTTCGCGCCGCACCCGCGTCACGGTGCCGATATCGTTTTCGTCGGCAATCTAGGCTATTTCCCGAATGTCGATGCGGCGACCTGGTTTGCCCATGAAGTGATGCCGTTGCTGTTGGCGCGCTCAGCGCATGCGACCCTGAGCCTTGTCGGTGCGCGCCCGCCCGTGTCGCTGCGTCGGCTGGCCGCACGTGCGCCGCATGTGCAGATGGTGGGCCCGGTTGCCCAAGTCCATCCCTATCTTGCACGCGCTGCGGTCGCGGTGGCACCGATGCGCGCAGGATCGGGTCAGCAGATCAAGATCTTCGAGGCAATGGCGGCGGGCACGCCAGTCGTTGCGACGTCGCTTGCTGCCGCCGGACTGGAAGTCGAACATGGACGCCATTTGCTGGTCGCCGATGGCGCCGAGGCGTTTGCCGCTGCCGTCGTGCGCTTGCTCGACGATCCGGATTTGGCAGCGACTCTGGCGAAAAACGCGCGCGCCTTGGTCAAACAGCGCTACACATGGGCATGTTCGAATGAGGCACTGGAAAAACTCTGGCTCATGGCCGTAGCGCAATAGCCTTTTACCGCGCGATAATCTTGATCGCAAGTTACTTCAAGCCGACTCCTCAAACCGGGCACGGCGCCGATCGCCGGACGGCGCACAAGCTGGACGATAACGAGTCAACCGAGTGGCGGAGCTGCCGTGAGTCGCCCGTTGCGCAGATCCGCTTCAAGTGACTTGACCTGATCGAGCAAGTCGCCGCGCATGGCTTTGGGCAGAGTCGCAATCGCCGCCGGGCTGATCCACGCCGTGCGAAGGAAAGCAGCGGATGCACCCGTGCTGTCGCCGGAAATACCGCGTGCTCGACCGAGGTTGATCGTCAGTTCGGGCCGCTCGCCAGCTGCAATCGCCGGAGTGAGCAAGGCAATCGCCTCGGTGCCGCGTTGTTGCAACAGCAATGCAATCGATTGCTGCAGGATCGGTCGTGGATCGCCGACCAGTACAACGGCTGCGCGTTGCGCTTCGTTGCGCGCAGCGTCGGCCATGTGCATCGCATCGTTGCCGGTCGTTGCGCCCCGTAGCACCCGTTCAAGCCGTGCGTTCCCATCGGCAAGCAACCACTCGGCGCGATAGCGACCAAGTTCGGGCCACAGCAATAGCCCGAGAACGACGATCGCGACCATGCGTGCGGCGACGATCACGACAAAACCTTCTGGCGATCGGCAAGCAGCCGCCATGCGCGCCCTGCGGTCAGCAACAATATCGTCGCCGTAAATGGAATCTGCAGCGGAAACCAGGCCAGGGCAGCGATCGTGCCGGTACTCAGGATGGCCAACAGCACGAGGCGCTCCGGGTCATCGGACGGTCGTGGATCTCGCACCAATCGGGCGATCAGCAAAACCAGCGCGGCAAGAAAAAACAGCAGCGCCGGAATTCCGGCCTCGGCTGCAAGCTGCAAGTATTCCTGATGCGCATAGACGAAGCTCGCCCCGGTTGGCTGGACGAAACGTTCGCGTAAACGGATCTCGGCAGCCAACCGATGGGTCTGCATTTCCGCGCCGAATGTGCCGAGACCGTAGCCGGTCAGCGGTCGCGTGGACACCATATCGGCGGCGGCCACCCATGCGCCGAGTCGATAGGTAGTGAGACGTTGGTATCCCTCGACCCCACCGATGGGCACGGTGACCCAGGTCACTGCGCGTAACGGTGGCACCAGCGCGGTCGTCGCGCCGATCAGCAGGGCAACGCCCAATAACGCAACCAGCCAGCGCGCGTGCCATCGCACCGCAGCGATAGTGGCAAACGCTGCGAGCATCGCTATCGCGCTGGTAGCCTGTCGATTGATCGCAATTGCAAGCACTGCGAGAACGACGAGCAGCAGCGCTCCGACGCGATAGCGTCGCGGTGCTGCGCTCACCACAACGGCTGCGCACGCGGCCGCCATGATCGAGCAGGCAAGCGCGACATAGCCCTCGTTGCCGAGCAATGCGCCGGTAGGAAAGCGGCCACCGATCTGGGCGACGTGCAAGGGCAGATCGATGCCGATCGACTGCAGTAGCGAAATCACCGCGTTGATCGCGCCGGCAAGGAGGAAAACGCCGAGCAGACGTCTGCCTAGCGCGCCGCCGCACACAAGCGATGCCCCGATCGGTAGCAACAATCCCATCAGCAAGAACCTGCGCAGCGATAACCACGCAAGCTCCGGGTGTGGCGAAGCAATCGTTGCCACGATCAACCAGAGGATGCCGAGCAGCACGAGCGCAGCGATCCCTTGAGCGGTTGGCGACCAGGTCCGCCATAGAATTGTTGTGGAATTCCACAGCAAGGCCGCGCACGCCAATGCAACCGCCAGCAGCAGGCACAGGCGCTTCGGCGCATCGAATGATGCATCGGCAAACGGATCCACAACCAGGGCCGATGTCATCACGGCGAAAACAATTGCCCACCAAGCCGACCGCAGCGAAATCGAGATCGGGCTGACGAGATCGGCACTTTGCGAAACGTCGGTCGAGGACTTCCGGCGCGAAGCTGGAGTTGTTCGGTCTGACAATGCGATGATTCCGGAGCAGGTTCCCGTGATCGGCAAGCGGTCTGCCGTCGTCGCCCGCGATTCTGGCATGCTCATCGCTTCATTGGCGGTTTGTTGCAGACTGAGTCGCCTCGATCATGCGCCTTCGCCGTCAAGCCTACGTAGCCGTAGCTCGAAAAAAGATTGTCGAGCAGGCTACGCGCTGATGGCGAAAACAGCGTCATTTGCCGGTCGATTCATACTGCGCAGTTGTGTCGTGGGATCGCACGGATTACAAAAAATCCTCGGGAGAAAAGCGTTTGCCGGTGAAGCCGCGCAATCCGTCCAGCGCACCACGCAGGATATAGCCTGCACGCGTTCGATTGGTGGGTAGATTGGCAAGACCGCGCAAGGCCTTCTTGATTGCGATGACCGAAGCGGAGCCTCGTTTTCCGTGGTGCTGAGCAAGCAGGATTTCGTTGCGCGCGTGGTAGTACTGGATCACGTCCGTTACACGCGCGCGACCGCGATGGCTGCCGCCCGCTGCGTGCCAGACGCGCGACATCGGAACCAGATAGCGTGGTACACCCTGCTTGCGCAGGCGATAGCAATAATCAGTCTCCTCGCAATACATGAACCACACTGGATCGAGCCAGCCGTATCGTGCCACCAGGTTCAATGGTACGAAGAAGGTGCTCCCGGCGAGCGCACCGACACGCATCGGGCAGCGATCCCTCCATTTGTCGTCGTAGATCATTTCGTGATCGCGCTGCCATGCTTCGGGAACACTCTCCGGCGGCAGGAATTTCGCGGGAAAATCAAATAATACGCTCCCGTCCTTGCGCCTCTGCAAGGGTGCCCCGCCATAGAGAGCGTCTCCGTGATGTTTCCATGCATCGACCAGACGCGTCAGCGCGTCGTTCTCCACAAAGGCGTCGCTGTTGACCAGCCAGATCGCATCTGCGTCCCATAGCTGCGCTTGCTGCAAGGCCAACGTGTGACCTCCAGCGAATCCGAGGTTTTCCGGGCTGATGATCAACTTGATCTCCGGCGTTCTGCCCGGAATCGTCGTTACGCTGTCATCCTGCGAACCGTTGTCGACAACGATAACGCGCATGTTTTCGTAGGTCAGCTTGCGCAACGAGTCCAGGCAGGCGAGGGTTTGTTCCGGAGTGTTCCAATTGACTATCGACACAACGACCAACGGTTGCACTTGCGACTCATCGTTTTTCGTGCGCAAAGGGCTCACAGCGTTTCTGCGACGGAAGCTGGAGCCATTTCGCCCGAGTGCAGCCGTTCGCGTCTACGCAGGGCCGGGAAACCCCACATCCACAAGCCGGTAACGATCAGCGTACCGATGCCTCCGATCAGCGCAGCCGGGACCGCGCCGAAGCATGCGGCGGTGATGCCGGATTCGAATTCACCAAGCTGGTTTGAGGTGTTGATGAAAATTGCATTGACGGCGGTCACCCGCCCGCGCATCGCGTCCGGCGTTTCAAGTTGTACCAGCGATTCGCGTATCACCATGCTGATCATGTCGAGCGCACCGAGCGAAAACAGTGCGGCGAGCGACAGATAGAACGAGGTCGACAACGCGAACACGATCGTGCCGATGCCGAATCCCGCGACTGAAGCAAACATCACATGGCCGACGCGCCGCTGCAATGAATGGCGCGCAAGCCATAACGACATCAATAGAGCGCCGACTGCGGGTGCCGCGCGCAACAGTCCCAAACCCCAGGGACCGGTATGCAGGATGTCGCGCGCAAAAATCGGCAATAGCGCCGTCGCACCGCCAAGCAAGACGGCAAACAGATCGAGCGAAATTGCGCCAAGCACCACGGGTCGCTTGCGGATGAAACCAACGCCTGCGAACAACGAACGTAACGTCGGCGGTTCCCGACGTAGTGGAACACGTCGGTGCTTCAGTCGCCACATCACTATCGCCGCGATCAAGTACAAAACGGCTGCGACGGCGTACACCACATCGGGGCCAGCAATATAAAGAAGACCGCCGATCGCCGGTCCGGCGATCATCGCCATCTGTCCGGCCGAAGCATTGACCGCCATCGCACGTGGAAGGATAGAAGGTGGGACCAAACCCGGCAAAAGCGCCTGGAGGGTTGGGAATTCGAACGCCTTGGCGACGCCGATCAGAAATACGATAACGAGAATCGCGATTTCGCCGAAACCATGAAGGAACGTGCCGATCGCAAGCGCGACGATGGCGATGCATTCAACAATCTGGCAAATCAACACGATCCTGCGCCGATCGAATTGGTCGGCGACATGTCCTGCCGGCAGCGCGAGCAGCAGCGATGGGACGAATTGGACCAGACCAATCATGCCGAGATCGAACGCGCTGCCAGTAAGATCATAAATCTGCCAGCCGACTGCCACCGACAACATCTGGAACGCGAAACTTGTCGCCATGCGCGAGCACCAGAATTGCCAGAACGCCGGGTGTCGGCGCAGCGACTGCGAATCATCCGGCAAGTCACGCTCGGTGGCTGTCATCAACGATGCCCGTTCTGGTTGCGCGACGCAGTCTAATCGAGGAAAGCGTTTTCCACGCGTTGATTGGTAGGCGTTCGTGATAAAACGTGCGTGTGTCTCTCAGGATCAGTCACATACGATGAGCCGCGCCAAACTTTTCCACATGCGTAAAACCAAGGCAGCGCCGTGCGTGCGTGAGTTGATCGTGCTGAGTCTGATCGGAGTGCTCGGCGCGTGCTCGCATTCCAACGCGCCAGTCGATGCAACCGCTCCGGCCGCAACAACGGCTGCGACCGCTCCGGTTGCCAATACGCAATTGACGCAGGAATTCGCGATGTACCAGCAGTTGCTGAAGTCGGAGAGCTTCGAGCTGGCCGGGCCGATCGGTGCCGGAATTGTCCAGCGTTTCCCGCAAAGCAACGAAGCGGCGCAGGTGAAACAGACTTTGACTGACGTTCAAGCCAAAGGTGTGGCGATGGCCGAACAGCGCCGCATGCAACGTCTGTGGGCCTACCAGACCGGCAACGAGTCCGGTGGCACCCAGAACACCGCGTCGATCTACAGCAACAGCGCCGATGCCAGCAGCGAACGCATTCGGCTGGTCCTGCGACGGCATTCGGCATGGGGTTTGAGCGTGTATCTGTTCGGCAGCGGCAAGGGGTTCGAATGCCGTGGCGTGTGCATGCTGCCGGCGCAGTTCGATGGCAAGGCCGAACGCATCGCAGCGTATCTACCGGAAACCGATGACCCGGCGCTGTTCATCAAGGATGAGCGCGGTTTCATCGCGCGTCTGACCAAGATCAAGCGGATTTCGATCGAAGCGACCTTGAAAGGCAAGCCGAAGCAGGCCTTTGTGTTCGACGTTGGCGGCTATGACCCGACGAGGTTTCCAGATCGTCCGAAGGCGACAGCGAAGTCCGGGAAGAAATAAAACATGGAACGTGGCGGCGCCAGATTGCCCAACTGGCGTTGCGTTGCTGTCAAAGCAAAATAAGCGACGAGCGATTTTCCTACACGATAACGAGCACGTCGACGGTTTCACGCCAAAGCTCGCAAGCCGATCATGGCGACTTCGAAAATCGGAGATCGCTGCCATGATGACTTACAGAGGTCGCCTGCTCGCGTCGCGCATTGTCACCAGCCTGCTGTGGTTGACTGCCCTGATGCTGCTTGGACTGATCAATCGCGCATCGGCCGAATCGGTGTTCAAGTGCATTGATCACGATGGGGCGATTGCCTACCAGGCAACGCCGTGTGCGGCTGCGCAGAAGGAAACCCAGATCGAGATCGAACCACCGCCGCCTTCGGCACAGCGCGCCGCGCAATCGCAGTCGTCGCAAACCGCTTCACGGCAACGTGCGCCGAAAGCCGAGCGCGTCAGAACCGGGCGCGCGATAGCGAGCAGGGAGCCGCAGTCGTTTGAATGTCGCGCCGCAAATGGAACCGTTTTTTATCGTCACAGCGCATGCCCGAAATCGATTCCTGATCCGACTGCCGCGTTTGATAATCGCGGGCGCCGCAAATCCGCCGGCACGATCGCAGTATCCGGTCAGCCGCTCTCGCGCCACGAAGCGTGCCGTAACATGAACTCGCATGCGCGCAACGAATACGACGAGCATGTATCGGCCTACGACCATAACCTCGGTCGTGATCCTTGCCGGCATTTTTGACAGCGGGTAACGGCACCGTGAATCGACGGATGTTGACTCCCGATAGCTGACGCGACGTCGATCTAGCTGGCATGCTTCACTGCATGCCAAAACATTCTGACGCGACAACCCCACAAGGTGCTGTCAAACGAGCGCGGCGAGTCGGATCGAAATTGCAGTCGGACGCAGGCGATTTGCGCGTTGCCAGTTTTCCGCCGCAAATGGGAAACGATTGCCGTTTGCTGATACTCGGTACAGTGCCGAGTTTGCGCTCACTCGCCGAGCGACAGTCATACGCACATCCGCAAAACCTGTTCTGGCGCTTCATGGGCGAGATGTTCGACGCCGGCTTCGATCGTCCCTACGCCGAACGTATCGCGCGCTTGCATGCTCGCGGAATCGGCATCTGGGATGTGCTGAAGCAGTGCGAGCGACGCGGCAGTCTCGACAGCAACATTGTCGTCGCTAGTGAGATTGGCAACGATATTCCAGGACTGCTGACACAGTATCCGAGCATCGCCGCCATCGCGTTGAACGGGAGCAAGGCACAGCAGGCATTCCGTCGTCATGTGCTGCCGGAACTGAAGCGCAATGGCAGTCGCGTAACCCTGATCGAGCTGCCATCAACCAGCCCGGCCAATGCGTCGATATCGGTTGAGGCGAAACGTGAGCGCTGGCATCTGTTGCAGGATTGGGCACGCAACTGAAACATCAAACACTTCGCACGCTTTTCATCGCCTCGGCGTATTCTTCGCGTTGTCCACCATTGACGAGAAAAATGCGATGAAACGATTGCTATCGATACTGGCGTTGGGAATATTGCTCGGCGCGCCGCTTGTCTCGCTCGCGAGTGATGTGACGGATAGCGGTGCTCCGGCAGTTGGGCAACCGGCACCGGATTTCCGCTTGCAGGATCAAAAAGGTGCGTGGCATACGCTGGCGCAGTACAAGGGCCAGTGGGTCGTCCTCTATTTTTATCCGAAGGATTTCACACCCGGTTGCACGACCGAGGTATGTACATTTCGCGACGATATCATTGCCTTGCGCAAGGCAGGCGCCGAGGTGCTCGGGGTAAGTCTTGATGACGTGAAATCGCATGCCGAATTCGCCGAGAAATACCACGTACCATTTCCATTGCTTTCGGATACGGCTAGTACTGTGGCCAGGAGCTATGGAGTCCTCACGCGCAAGGGCGAATTCACCTATGCGCGCCGCGAGACGTTCTTGATCGACGCCAATGGCCACATCGCGAAAATCTACCGTGATGTCGATCCCAAGGAAAATTCAACACAGGTGCTCGCGGATATCGCAGCGATACGCTCGCGATGACGGGTGGGGTCATGAGCACAGCGCATCCTGACCAATCCGTTACCCAAGCTGAAGAGGCTGAACGGAATTTTTGCTCCGTTCAGTGACCGCAGACGACACTGATTGGGAAGTACGCAAACCCCCAATCACAGGAGAGTACCTAATGAAACGCAATCATCTAGCTGGAATCGCTGCTGCACTGGCCTTGGCTTTCTCCGGTGTCGCCGCGTCGTCGGCACAGGCCGCTGAAGCCAATCTGGATTGCAAGATGAAGTTCAGCCTCACCGGCTGGGCTGCGATCTATAAACATGCCGACGGCAATGGCACGGTGACCTGCGAGAACGGTCAATCGATGCGCGTCAAGATCGTTGCCAAGGGCGGTGGTTTGACGGTTGGCAAGTCGCATATCGATAACGGCACCGGAACGTTCAGCGACATCCACACAATCAAGGACGTTCTTGGGACCTATGCGCAAGGTGAAGCCAGCGCGGGGCTCGGAAAGTCAGGTACCGCCCAAGTATTGACCAAGGGAACGGTTTCGCTGGCCCTGGCCGGCACCGGCGAAGGCGTGGATCTTGGCGTCAGTTTCGGAGGCTTTACCTTGAGCGAGATCCCGAAGCACTCGAAGCACAGCAAGCACTAAGCGACACAACCAAACCGCGAAGTTCGCGGTTACAAATTGATCCATGAAGGATCAGAAAACCGCAACGCTCAGGCGTTGCGGTTTTTTTTAGCGCTCCGTCGTTGGCGGCATCCGGCTTGTGGGATCACTCCTTGTGGAATCGCCTTTGGCAGCCGTACGTTTTGACGCCACGAAATTCTTTTCCGCTTCCTGCAAGACCCACTGCGTGATCTTTGGTAGCGCGTCATTGAGTGCAGCTTGCAAAGCCGTCGCCGCAGCGCTGCCATCGGTTCCGCCAGCGGGTACAGTCGCGTCGAACGATTGGGCAGTCACGACCCGATTCACCGCATAGTCGAGCAGCTTCGCGTTGAGACGAATGACTGCCTGCGGTGCCCCCTTGCTGAAATCGATTTGGAATTCGTGCAGATCGGTCGCTAATGCGTAGTCGGCGCGCAAGCCGGAACCGGAATCGCCAACGCCGGCAATGCGACCCGTTTGCTGGAACGACTGGATCATGAGATTGCGCAGCAGGCGTGGCGCGGGATCGCTCCAGCGCGCAGCCGGATAAACCTGCAACACACCCGGCGCGGCCATGACGACGATGCGCGTCGTGTCGAGCGCATCGCTCGCCGTGGGCGTATCGACGACCAATTGCCAAGCGACCGGTGCGGCATCGCTTGTTTCGGTCGGGACAGTCAATTGCGGCGAATAGATGGCGTATGGTTCGGACTTGCTGGCGAGCAAGGAGCATCCGCCGCCGACAAGGAGCGCAAGCGCGGAAAAAGCAATTCGGAAAAAAAAGTTCATTGCGGGTGGAACTCCTTTGGTTGATCGTTGCCGAGCAACACGCTGCTCGAACGCCCGAGTTCGCCGCTTAGTTGTTTCACGGCTTTGAGCGTTTCGCGCAACTCGGTCAGGGTCGGCCCGACCTGACGCAAGCCTTGATTGCTGAAACTGTTGATCGCAGCGCGATTGTCATTGACCAGCTCGCCGGTTGCGTTGGACAGGCGATCGATCGACGCAAGCGTGACTTCGGCGGATTTCAACAGATGCCGCGCATCGTCGCGTACCAACTCATTGGTTGCATTGGCCATATCGTTGAGGGTATGCAAGGTTGACTTCAATTGTCCGCTGGCATCGGCAAGCTGATTCAGGGCCTTGCCAAGGTCTTCGCGTTGCGCCGCCACGGTGCTGGCGATCTCGTCGAAATGCTGCAAGGTTGCGTTGACGTGATCGACGTTTTCCTTCGACAGCACTTGACCGATCCGCAAGAGCGCATCGTTGACGCTGGTGACGATGTCCTCGCCGGACGCCATCAGTTTGGCGATGGCCGACTGCTCGGAACGAATTGTCGGCACCGGGGCCGCATTGGTCGGCAACAGTGGCTTGCTGGTCGGCGATCCTCCGGAGAGCTGGATGAAGGCCACGCCTGTCACGCCCTGCAAGCCGAGCTTGGCAACCGTGTCTTCCTTGATCGGCGTGTCGCCATCGACGCGAATGCGTGCGACAACCTTGCGTGGATCGTCGGCGGCAAGCTTGAGCAATACGACTTCACCCACCTTGATGCCGTTGTACTGCACGAGGCCGCCTTTCGAGAGTCCTGTGACTGCTTCGGTGAAAACGACGTTGTAGTAACCGAATTCGCGATCGGCGCTGACCTTGGACAGCCACAGGACAAAGCCAAGGCCAATCACCAGGGCGGCAATTGCAAAAGCGCCGATAAGAACGTGATGTGCGCGGGTTTCCATACGACTCCTGATGAGGCCTGTCTACGGTGTATCGGCTCGGAATGCTTCAGTGAACATGCGCGTGGGCCTTGATCGAGTTGCGCTGGGCAACCTTCGCCGCAGTGCGGCCGCGCGGACCCTGAAAATACTCCTGCACCCAAGGATCGTCGCAACGCTCGACGTTGGCGAGCGTATCCGCAATCAAGATCTTCTTGTGCGCCAATACGGCCACTCGATCGCAAATCGTGTAGAGCGTATCCAGATCATGAGTGACAAGAAACACAGTAAGGCCGAGACTGTCGCGCAGAGTCAGAATCAATTGATCGAATGCGGTCCGTCCGACCTTCCATAACGCGTGCAGCCGGT
>JBDTOS010000021.1:0-17675 GCA_039933095.1 Dokdonella sp. | reverse complement strand
ACGGTACCCGAGAAAGATGGGGCGAGGTCGTTCGTTGCATCACTAGGCAGGCCGCACAATACAAAATCAAACCTGAGCGTTTTCCTGCGGCCTACTCCACGGGACCCAAATTTTCCTGCAATCGTATGGCATTCGGAGTGTCCGCATGCTCGATCAGTAGGCGACGCACCCTTTCCTGCCATGCAGCGCCAAACGCCTTGCGCTGACTTTCATCGGCACTACAGGGAGGCAGACACCTGAGCGGCAATAACCTTCGCTTTCTCGCCGCCGCGAAGCTTGGTCGTTGGCTCGCTCATCACGGCTTGCTCCCCTGGATCGAGCCTTGCCAGGTCCAGTCGCGCACCTCGGGCATATCTTGGCCATGCTCGCAGATGTATTGGCGATGCTCGACCAGCTTGTCGCGCAACTGCTCCTTCAGGTATGTGCCGCGATTGCCGGTCTGCGGCAGCCGGTCGATCACGTCCATCACCAGGTGGAAGCGATCCAGATCGTTCAAGACCGTCATGTCGAATGGTGTGGTGATGGTTCCTTCTTCCTTGTAGCCACGGACGTGGATATTTTCGTGATTGGTGCGCCGATAGGTCAGGCGATGGATCAACCACGGATACGCATGAAACGCGAAAATTACCGGCTTGTCGCTGGTGAACAGATCATCGAAATCCGTATCACTCAGACCATGTGGATGCTCGCTTTGCGGCTGCAATTTCATGAGATCAACGACATTGACAACACGGATTTTGAGATCCGGCAAATGCTCACGCAGGATCGACACGGCGGCCAGCGTCTCCAGTGTGGGGACGTCGCCGCAGCAGGCCATCACCACATCGGGGGTGGCGTCCTGGTCATTGCTGGCCCAAGGCCAGATGCCGATGCCCTTGGCGCAGTGCTTGACCGCATCGTCCATGGTCAGCCACTGCGGCGCGGGATGCTTGCCCGCCACCACCACGTTGACGTAATGCCGGCTGCGCAGACAATGGTCCATCACCGACAACAGGCAGTTGGCATCCGGCGGTAGATAGACGCGAACTACTTCGGCCTTCTTGTTGACGACGTGATCGATGAAGCCGGGATCCTGATGGGTGAATCCGTTGTGATCCTGACGCCAGACATGCGACGCCAGTAGATAGTTGAGGGAAGCGATCTTCCATCGCCACGGCAATTGCGCGGTGACCTTCAACCACTTGGCGTGCTGGTTGAACATCGAATCGACGATGTGGATGAATGCCTCGTAGCAATTGAACAGGCCATGGCGTCCCGTCAGCAGGTAACCCTCAAGCCAACCCTCGCACTGGTGCTCGCTCAGCATTTCGATCACACGTCCATCGTGCGCCAGCAGTTCGTCGCTCGATACTGTCGCCGCATTCCATTGCCGGTTGGTCACCTCGAACACGGACTCCAGACCGTTGGACAAGGTTTCATCGGGACCGAACACGCGGAAATTTCGCTGTTCGCTGTTGAGTTTGATGACGTCGCGCAGAAATCGCCCGAGCACATGCGTGTCGCCGATACCGCGCACGCCGGGCTTGGCCACGTTCACCGCATACTCGCGGTAGTCGGGCATGCGTAGATCACGCAGCAGGGCGCCGCCATTGGCGTGAGGATTGGCGCTCATGCGGCGCGCGCCTTGCGGCGCCAGCTCGGCCAGTTCCGGTTTCAGGCACCCGTTATTGTCGAACAACTCCTCCGGGCGGTAGCTGCGCAGCCAGTCTTCCAGCAGCTTGAGGTGCTCCGGATGGGTGGCTGGATCGGAAAGCGGCACCTGATGAGCGTGAAATGTACCCTCGATCCGGACGCCGTCGACCACCTTCGGTCCAGTCCAGCCCTTGGGAGACTTGAGCACGATCATCGGCCAGAACGGTCGCGCGATGCTGCCATTTTCACGAGCATCGCGCTGAATCTGCTGGATCTCTCCGATCACGGTATCCAACGTCGCAGCCATTGCCTGGTGCATCGTCGCGGGTTCGTGACCCTCGACGAAATATGGCGTCCAGCCGTAGCCGCGCAGCAATTGCTCCAGTTCCTCGTGGCTGATGCGCGCCAAGACGGTCGGGTTGGCAATTTTGTAGCCATTCAAGTGCAGGATCGGCAGCACAGCCCCGTCGGTCGCCGGGTTCAGGAACTTGTTGGAGTGCCATGACGTGGCCAGCGGTCCGGTCTCCGCTTCGCCATCGCCGACCACGCAGGCGACGATCAGATCGGGGTTGTCGAACACGGCGCCGAAGGAGTGGCTGAGCGAATACCCCAACTCACCGCCCTCGTGGATCGACCCCGGACACTCCGGTGAGGCGTGGCTGGGGATGCCTCCGGGAAACGAGAACTGCATGAACAGCCTGCGCAATCCGGCCTCATCCTGGCTGACGTTTGGATAGATTTCGCTGTAGGTGCCTTCCAGATACGCATTGCCCACCACTGCCGGCCCGCCGTGCCCGGGACCGGAGACGTAGATCATGTTGAGGTCATATTGCTTGATGACCCGGTTCAGATGGGCGTAGACAAAATTCTGCCCCGGCGTCGTACCCCAGTGACCCAACAGCATGCGCTTCACGTCCGCGCTGGACAGTGGACGCTTCAGCAGAGGATTGTCATAGAGATAGATCTGGCCGACGGACAAATAATTGGCAGCGCGCCACCATGCGTCCATCTTTTGAAGCAGTTCCGGAGCAAGCATGGCCATGATGTTTCCTGTACTTATTCAGAGAGAATGTTGCAGTAGTCAAAGCAGCTCGCGCGCGACACCGGCGATTGCGACGCTGAAGTTCCCTGGTTGGGAGGAGCACTCGGAAACGAACAGCGTGCTGGCATGTACAGCTTCTGGCGACGGGCGCATTCGTGACTGACGTGGCATCGGCTATCAGCCTATTCCTTGTGCGGCAGCATGAATTGACTTCGATCAATTTCGATGAATTGCGATGCGCAAAGGACCCATTCCTGGATCACCCGTATGGTTGCGGTCGCCCGGCAATCTTGGGCGATTCAGTGTGCCGCTGTTGCGCGAGAGCTTCCATGCTGAGTCATCCGCCGAAGCAGTTCCAGCCATGCGATCGCGAGCATCAGCATGGCGGCAGTGCAGATGAGCGTCATGGCGTCCACCATGGCGAACCCCATCACGCTGCGGAAAAACGAAATTCCGATTACAGCGGCCAGCATGACGATCACGCCGCCGAACATGCGGGGTAGCCACGGGTTTCCCGCGTGCGAGCAGGTCAGCAACGAGCGCGACAGCGTCCGGTTGCTCAGAGTGAGCAGGAACAGGCCGATAACCAGCGTGATGAACACGGCGGTGCGGCTACTTGATGGGTCCAGCCCGTTGCCGAGCAACAAGCTGTATCCGAACAGCAGAATCGCCGCGAAGCCGAGACCCTGGATCACGGCGTATTGCAGGTTGGCGCGGGCAAACGGCGATGCTGTTCGCACACGCGGCGGCCGGCGCATGATGTTGTCGGCTTCGGGTTCTGCTTCGAAGACGATCGAGCAAGCCGGGTCGATCAGGAGTTCCAGCAATACGATGTGTACCGGCATCAGCAATACCGGCCAATGCAACAAGGTCGGTATCAGCGCCAGCGCAATGATCGGCATGTGCGCCGCGAACACGAAGCGGGTGGCCTTCGTAATGTTGTCGTAGATGCGCCGGCCCTGGCGGATTGCCGTGACGATGCTGGCGAAGCTGTCGTCAAGCAGCACCAATGCAGCAGCCTCGCGCGCCACGTCGGTACCGCGTTCGCCCATGGCGATGCCGACATCAGCGGCTTTCAGCGCGGGCGCGTCGTTGACGCCATCACCCGTCATCGCCACCACCTCGCCGTTCTGCCGCAGCAGTTGCACCAAGCGCAGCTTTTGCTCGGGCTTGAGTCGTGCGCACAGGTCGATGTGACGCAAGCGCTCGCCCAATGCGGCGTCGTCCAGTGCGGCCATTTCCGCGCCGGTGATGACCTCGGCGCGCTCACTCAGTCCGACTTTCCGTGCGATTGCACGCGCCGTGGCCGGATGATCGCCGGTCAACATGATGATTCGGACACCGGCATCGCGGCATTCGGCGATCGCAGCAGGCACTTCGGGGCGAGGCGGATCGACGAACCCGATCAGACCAAGGAACCGGAAATCGAAATCGTGCTGGCTGCGTGGCCACTCCGCACCTTGCCATTCGCCGCGGGCCACGCCGAGCACACGCAAGCCGCGTTCGGCCATCGCCTCGACTTGTTGCAGGATGACTCGCGCTTCCGCGACGGGCAGATGGCACAGGTCGATCACCGCTTCTGGCGCGCCCTTGGTCGCAAGCAGGTGCTGCGTGCGTGCGTCGCCGCGAAATACCCTGGTCATCGCCAGAATGTCGGGCGACAGGCCGTACTCGAACTCAGGCGACCATTCGGCGTGGATGTGTTCGGTGCCGGTGAGCCAGCGCAAACCGAATTGCTGGATCGCCTTTTCCATTGGATCAAACGGATCGAGCGGGGTCGCCAGCATCGCGAACTCGACCAGTTCGTGGAACGGCTCGGGCAGATCGGTTGCGTGCTCGTCGTGCGCACTGTTGTCGGTCAAGCGCAACTCGGCGATCTGCATGCGGTTTTGGGTCAGGGTGCCGGTCTTGTCCACCGCCAGCACCGAGATCGCGCCGAGCGCCTCCACAGCCGGCACGCGTCGGGTCAGTACCTTGTGTTTCGAGATGCGCCACGCACCCAATGCGAGAAACACGGTGAGGATCACCGGGATTTCTTCCGGCAGGATCGCCATGGTCAGCGCGATGCCGGCCAGCACGCTTTCGAGCAACCCGTGCCCATCCCACAACCATCCGAGCAGCGCATAGGCCGTGGCCAGCAGCAGTCCGCCAATGGTGAGATTGCGGATCAGCTTGCGTGATGCCTGCTGCAATCCCGAGACCGGTTCGACCGTGGTAATGAGCGCCTGGCCGATACGGCCGACGGCGGTGGCGGCGGCGATCGCGGTCACCTCGGCGACGCCTACTCCCTTGGTCACCACGGCGCTGGCGAACAGTTCGCTGCGATCCTTGCCCGGCAGTTTCGTCACCGGTACCGCTTCGCCGGTCAGCAGCGACTCGTTGACATCCAGATGGCCATCCAGAAGCATGGCGTCGGCGGCAATGCGATCGCCCTCGTGCAGTACCAGCAAGTCGCCAATGACGACATCACGGCCGGGCACTCGAGTTTCCTGCCCACCGCGAATCACCAGCGCGCGCGGTGCGGACAGTTCTCGCAGCGATTCGAGCGCGCGCTGGGTCTTGCGTTCCTGTAGCAGCGTGATGCCGATGACGATGAACACGAACGAGAGCAGGAAAACCGCTTCCGCCCGATCGCCCAGTGCCAGATACAAGCCCCCGGCCATCAACAACATCAGGAACATCGGTTCACCCACCACGCCGATGATGATCGCGAAAAGTGTTCTGGGTGCGGCGCTGGGCAGCAGGTTCGGCCCATGCTCGGCGAGGCGACGCATGGCTTCCTGCGGATCGAGACCGCGTAGATCCTGAGGTCGTGACTTGGCAGGGTTCATGCTGCAAGTTTGGCACACTCGCTATCGCTGCTTTGTTGGTCTGGGTCAGTTGATCTTGATCAGAGCAGCCCGCGAACACGCGAATTACACTTGCGACCAAAGTCACATCCTTGGCCGCAGGAGCACGCTTCATGAATCGCATTTCTCTCATTCTTGTTGTGTTGGGAGGGATGAGTCTTGCCCCTTGCACGCACGCCGAACCGCAGCATTCGCATGATGCGTCCACGAAACACGTAGCGGTGCCGGCACAACGCTGGGCCACCGACGCACCTCTGCGCGAGGGTATGGCGCGAGTGCGGACGGCATTGGACGAATTGCGTCATTACGAGATGGGACACATGCCCACCAACATGGCGCTGGAACGTGTTGCCGACATCGAGGAGGCGACGCGCTACATGTTCACTCATTGCAAGCTTGCGCCCGATGCGGACGCCGCGCTGCACGGCATGCTGGGTCCGTTGCTCGCGGGCGCAGCGGCGCTTAAGAACAATCCCGACGGCACGTCGGCGGTGGATGCGATGCGCAGGGCGGTGGCCGATTACCCTCGTTACTTTGACGATCCCGCACGGTCGGTTCCGTCATCGCCAGAGGACGTTCACGACGACGCTCGCTAGTGGTCCGAGTACCGCAATGCTGTCGGTGTTGACAAGTATATGAGCGACTACATTACCGCTTGGCAATGCATTGGCTGCGGCAAGATCGAAGCGCCGCAGACGTGCATCGGTGTATGTCGCGACCGCAAGCTTGTGTTGGTCGCGCTCGATGATCACCGACGGGCGCTGGTCGAGGTCCAGCGCTGCTATGGGCAGATCGAGGAAATGCAGAGTGTGCTTTCGCATCTCGCCCTGTCCACGCCTCGTGCTGGTCAGTGGGAACAGTCGTACCGGGTCCTGCAAGCACAGGCACGCAGCGTATTGGCGCGATGCGCTGATGATGCACTGAATGCGCCGAGCTCCCCTGCGGCGACTCAAGTTGGCAGGACGGCGTTGCCTGGAAGGCGAGCGAACGCAGTAGTCAACCGCATATCATGGCGTCGATTGCGGTGCGTGCCAGCAACCATCGCACACAGTCTTGCGCAACGAGTCACCCCACGGCACGGGATCGATGTCTCGTGCTCCGAGCCAGTCCGGATCGAACAGGGTTTCGGTGTAGCGTTCACCGCGATCGCACAACAGACTGACGATACTGCCGTGTTCACCACGAGCGCGCATTGCAACGGCCAGTTGCAGACACGCTACGAGGTTGGTGCCCGATGAG
The DNA here is from genome assembly GCA_039933095.1 of Dokdonella sp. Lineage (GTDB taxonomy): Bacteria > Pseudomonadota > Gammaproteobacteria > Xanthomonadales > Rhodanobacteraceae > Dokdonella. The sequence continues at coordinate 10,913 of JBDTOS010000021.1, read as the reverse complement.
CCTCCGTAGCGGTGCCCGAGCAGTTGTTCGAGCAACCATGCTGCGGCAATCGACGCGGCATCGGGCACCTCCAGCACATGATCGACGACATCGAACAAGAATCCTGGCTCGACGCATGGGCGTCCGATGCCTTCGATCACGGTTGCGCTGCTGGCCCGCACTGCCTGGTCGAGTGTAAGCCAACCTTGCGCGAACGCGCTTCCAGCCGGGTCTGCAACGCACAGACGAGTAGCCAGTCGTCGATAACGCAGATAGCGACCGATCGTGGCGGAGGTGCCGCCCGTGCCGGCGCCGCAGACGATCCATGCCGGTTCGGGGTGCGCTTCGGCACTCAACTGCTGGATGATCGATTCGGCAATATTGTTGTTGCCGCGCCAGTCGGTGGCACGCTCGGCGAGACCGAACTGATCGAGATGGCAGGCACCACGTGCGGCGTGTTCCAGCGCGCGCGCATGTACTCGCGACGGATCATCGACGAGATCGCAGCGGCCCCCAAGTGACTGCACGTCGCGAATTTTCGCAGGCGCCGTGCAAGCTGGCATCACCGCGATAAACGGCAGGCCGAGCAGGCGCGCGAACCACGCCTCGGAGATCGCGGTGCTGCCGGACGAGGCATCGACGACGCTCTGGCCCTCGCGCAGGCGACCGTTGCACAGCGCATACAGGAACAGTGAGCGAGCCAGACGGTGCTTGAGGCTTCCAGTCGGATGTGCGGCTTCGTCCTTGAAATAGAAATCAATGCCGGGAAAGCCTGCCAGATCGAACTTGAGTAGATGGGTATCGGCTGAGCGCGCCGATTCCTGAGCGAGCCGCCCGAGTGCCTCGTGAACCCAGGCGCGGCCAGCGTTCACCGATGTCGCGCCTGGAAGCATCGCGATCAATCGTTCTGCCGGGCCAACGCGGCACGCGCGGGCGCGGCACTGGGAGTGGATTCTGCCGAGGCTCGTTTCGGCGCAATCCACAATCGCAGCACAAACCACGCATACAGCAACGCCCCGACCGAAAAGATTGTGTCGCCGGGCACGCGCATCCAGATCAACAGGTGGACGATCGGTTGGCTCATGAAATTTTCCGAGCGTGCGTACCAATAGCCGTTGTCGAGCGCGGCCGAGAGCTGCAATACGCCGAGTGGCAGCAAAGTCAGGATCGCCATCAGCGAAAGACCAATGTTCAGTGCCCAGAACGAGCCGCGCAGCCAGCCATGATTCCACACCGCATCCGGTTTCAGCCCGCGCAGGCAGAACAGCATCAACCCAAGTCCTAGCATGCCGTAGACGCCAAACAGCGCGGTGTGACCATGCAGCGGCGTCAGGTTCAGGCCCTGCATGTAATACAACGCGAGCGGTGTGTTGATGAGGAAGCCGAACAGACCGGCACCGACCAGATTCCAGAACGACACCGCGAGGAAGAACACGATCGGCCAGCGGTAGCGCGCCATCCACGGCGTCGCGCGGCCGTGCGACCAGGTTTCGTAGGCTTCCATGCCGATCAACGCCAACGGCACGACTTCGAGCGCGGAGAACGACGCACCGAGCGCGATCACCGCAGTCGTGGTGCCGGCGAAGTACATGTGGTGAAACGTGCCGAGCACACCGCCGGCCATGAAGACGAAGGTCGCGAACAGCACGTTGACGGTTGCGGTGCGCGCACGCACGAGTCCCAGTTTCACGAACAGGAACGAGATCACCGCGACCGCGAATACTTCAAAGAATCCTTCGACCCACAGATGCACGACCCACCAGCGCCAATACTCGACCACCGAGAACGCGCTGTGTTCGCCCCACATCAGGCCGGCGCCGTAGAGCAGCGCTATTGCGACCGTCGACAGGAACAGCAGGCCGACGATCGAAGCGAGATCGTCCTTGCGACGCAGCGCAGGCCACAGCGCACGGCCCATCAACAGCAACCACAGAATCAGGCCTATGAAAAGGAATGCTTGCCAGAAGCGCCCGAGATCGACGTATTCCCAACCCTGATGGCCGAACCAGAAGTTGTTGCCGAGACCGAGCTTCTGCATCACTGCAAACCATTGCCCGGCAAATGCGCCGACGACGATAACGAGCAGGCACACCCAGAGGAAGTTGACGCCAAGGCGCTGGAATTTCGGCTCATGACCGGACACCGCCGGTGCAATATAGAGGCCGGTGCCGAGCCAAGCTGTAGCGATCCACAGCACCGCGAGTTCGGTGTGCCAGGATCGCGTCAGCGAGTACGGCAGGATTTGCGAGATCTCGAAGCCGTAGAACTGCTTCTCGACCTGATAGTGCGCGGTGATCGCGCCAAGCAGTATCTGGGTCAGGAACAGTGCGACCACGACCCAGAAATACTTCGCTGTCGCGCGCATCGACGGCGTGATCGTAATGCTCGCGAGCGGATCGACGACAGGCGGTTCGAGATGCGGTTCCTTGCTGTGCCAGACCGCGTAGTGCCAGGCGAGCAGACCGATACCGGCGATCATGAACAGCACGCTGAACACGGTCCACAGGAACGCGCTCGATGTCGGCGTGTTTCCGACCAGCGGTTCATACGGCCAGTTGCTGGTGTAGCTCATCGTCGTCCCGGGACGATCGGTCACCGTTGCCCACGCGCTCCAGAAGAAGAATGCAGTCAGTTCTCGGCGATGCTCGATCGTATCGACCGTGCCATCGCGCATCGCATAGATTTCGCGAAGTTTCGCGGTCGCCGGATCGTTGCTGAAGACGCTCTCGTAGTGTGCGGCGACATTCGAAATCGCCAGCGCGCGATCATCCGACACGGTGATCGTACCGGTCTGCGCGTCGTAGCTATTGCTGCGCAACTCCTTGCGCAAGCGCACCTTCAATGCAGCCTGGGCGCCTTCGTCGAGTGTGGCAAAGTTCGTCGCGTCATCGTTGCGCGCCCACAGATCGAGCAACGTTGTCGCTTCACGATGCAACCAGTCGGCACTCCAGTCCGGCGCGATCAACGCGCCATGCCCCCAGATCGAGCCGAGTTGCTGGCCGCCTATGCTCTGCCAGACCTGCCGACCCGATTCCATGTCGGCACGCGTGTACAGCACTTGGCCATTTGCAGCGACGACGCGCTCAGGCATCGGTGGCGCCGCATGGTAAATCTCTCGCCCCATCCACAAGAGCACGGCAAAGGTGACGCCGAGCAGGGTGCCGAGTGCGATCCAGAGACGCGTGGTGGTGGACATGAGACTGTTCTCCCGTTGCTGGTGAGAGAACTTTGCAATGCCGTTGCATCCAACGCCATGACCTGGATCAAGTGCGGACACGGCGAACCCGCAACCGAACGAGCACTACCCGTCTCCTAATGGTCAGACCAAGTTCGCGCTGAACCGATGCAGACGTTCTCTATCGCTGCAAGACAGGTTTGGCAATTGCGAACAAGTCGGCAGGTTTGCTGATCGAAACATCGCGACCATCGACCGCGATGAGACCGTGATCCTGAAATCGCCGCAGTACACGGCTGACGGTTTCCGCAGCCAGACGCAGGTAGTTGGCGATATCGCCGCGCGACATCGCCAGATGCAAGGTGTCAGCCGGAAACCCGCGCTCGCTGAACCGACGACTGAGTCCAATCAGGAACGCGGCGAGGCGCTCATCGGCTGAATAGTCACCGGCGAATGCGATCGCGTTGCCGATGTCCTTGCTCAACAGGTTGAATAGTTCGCGCTGGACTCCCGGCATGCGCAGCGCCAGCGTCGCCAGTGCCGGAAACGAAAACCGGCAGACTTCGGCCTCGTCGAGTGCGATCGCATCGCAAGGATACTTTGCTGGATGAATTGCATTGAGTCCGATCATTTCCCCGGCCAGATGGAAGCCGAGTACCTGCTCGCGTCCGCTCTCATCGTGAAGCCGGGTCTTGATCATCCCGCGGCGCACCGCATAGATCGAATTGAATCGATCGCCAGCGCGGAAAATATGGTCACCCGCCTGAAAGGGACCGACATGATCGACGAGGCAATGCAGCTCGACCAAGGCCGATTTGTCGACCTCCTTGGGAAGGCAAACGCGACCGAATACGCAAGTGGAGCAAAAGCGTAGTTCGTCGCCATCGTCCGCCGCCACGCGATGCGCGGAAAATCTGCCTAGTTGATGGATACCGGTCACGGTAGATCCCACATCGATGCAAACGCGTCATTGTAGTTGGACGCGGCGATTCGCACACGAGCTTAAAGGGTTCGCGAGTAGCGAGGCAGGATGGCACTCGATTCCGCTGCGAGCACGGCGGGAACATGATTGGCGGGATTCAGATAGGCATCGAAGCACATGGCGATATTGCGCAGCAGAAAATGGCCACGAGCAGTCACCTGGATGTGATGTTCTGACAGTTCGACCAGATCATCGGCGGCAAGCCTGCGCAGCCGTGCCAGAGAAACGGCGAAGTACACTGGAAAATCGAGTCGATGCCGCGCGGCGAACGCGTGGATATCGACCCGCCCATGGCACATCAGCTGTTGGATCAAATCGGCTCGGATGACATCATCAACAGTGAGCTGGATGCCGCGCACGATCGGCAGGTTGCCGGCGTCGAGCGCGGCGTAGTAGCCGGAAAGGTCACGCGCGTTCTGGCTGAAGGTGGCGCCCACGTGCGAGATCGCGCTCATGCCAAGTCCGATCAAGTCACACGCCGCATGGGTGGAATACCCCTGAAAATTGCGTTGCAAGGTACCGTTATCCTGCGCGCGCGCGAGTTCATCGTCCATGCGCGCAAAGTGATCCATGCCGATATAACGATACCCAGCTACAGTGAGCTTGCTGACGGCAAGTCCGATCAGTGCGAGCCGGGTTTTTGCATCCGGCATATCCTCGGCGCGAATCTGTCGTTGTGCGCGAAAGCGCTGCGGCAAATGCGCGTAGCCGTACACAGCGACTCGGTCGGGCGCGAGCGCGATGATCGCATCGAGCGTGCGCGAGAAACTCGATGGATGCTGCTTCGGCAATCCATAGATCAGATCGACACTGATCGAGCGAAATCCTGATTCACGCGCCGCTTCGATCACAGCGCGAGTTTCCTCGATGCTCTGCACGCGATTGATGGCGAGTTGCACCTCGGGATCGAAATCCTGGACGCCGATCGAGAGTCGGTTGAAACCGACGCTGGCGAGTCCACGCACGTAGTCGGCATCGGCCGAACGCGGGTCCACTTCGATACCTATCTCTGTCGACGCGGCATTGGAAACCCCGAAATTCGTCGCAAGCGACTCGATCAATTCGGACATCTGCCACGCAGTCAGAAAATTCGGCGTACCTCCGCCGAAATGCAGTTGGCTGGTCTTGCGATCGCGATCAAACAAGCTAGCGGTCAACTCGATCTCACGGTACAACCGCGCGAGGTAACTGTCAGCCTTGCCGCGATCGCGTGTGATGATGCGCGTGCAACCACAGTAGAAGCACGGAGACAGGCAGAACGGCACGTGCACATAGAGCGACAGTCCGCGCGGGATCGGATCGTCGTTGGATGCGTGCGCGGCCGCTGCGAACTCGGCGGCTCCGAAGTGTTCGTGGAATTGCGGCGCCGCTGGGTACGACGTGTAGCGCGGACCGGACACGTCGTAGCGTGCGATCAGATCGCTGTCGAAGTTTGCGTTGAATGAGTTCGGAGCGCTGGCCATGCGAGCAGTGTGCTCACGGCGGCAGGCATACGCCTTGACTTCGATCAATCGTATGGACGCGGAGTTTCCCGTCTCATCGGCCCGATGTGGTAGCAAAACGTTCCATGCCCGTCCTTGATTCAAGTCAAGAAGCGGTGATAATTCAAACTCTATATTCATCGCATCAGCCAGGGGAGCGCGATGCCTGCGACCGAAACCTATAACGATCATGTTGTGCGCTTGTTTCTGCTGGCGGCCGCCGTCTGGGGCATCGTTGGCATGTCGCTCGGTGTCTACGTGGGCGCGGAAATGGCGTGGCCAGCGCTGAATTTCGATATCCCCTGGTTGACCTTCAGCCGATTGCGACCGAACCATACCTTTGGGGTGATCTTCGCGTTTGGCGGTTCGGCCCTCATGGGAACCTGCTACTACGTCGTGCAGCGCACTGGTCACACCCGGCTCGCGCTGCCGCGCCTGGCCAACTTCACGTTCTGGGGCTGGCAACTGGTGATCGTGCTGGCGATGGCGACAATGCCGTTCGGCATTACCCAGAGCAAAGAATACGCCGAACCGGAATGGTTCATCGATATTCTGATCGCGATCGTCTGGGTGAGTTTCGGCGTGGTGTTTTTTGCGACCCTCGCGCGCCGCCGCATCCGCCACATCTACGTCGCCAACTGGTACTACGGCGCGTTCATCATCGCCGTTGCGCTGTTGCACATCGTCAATAATCTTGCCTTGCCGGTATCGCTGACCAAGTCGTATCCGATCTATTCGGGCGTCGTCGATGCGATGGTGCAATGGTGGTACGGCCACAATGCAGTCGCTTTCTTCCTGACTGCCGGTTTCCTCGGAATGATGTATTACTTCGTTCCACGTCAGGCTCAGCAGCCGCTGTGGAGCTATCGTTTTTCGATCGTCAATTTCTGGGCCCTGATCTCGATCTACATGTGGGCCGGTTCGCACCACTTGATGTATACCGCGCTGCCTGACTGGGTGCAGTCGGTCGGCATGGCCTTCTCGCTGATCCTGTTGATGCCGAGTTGGGGGTCGGCTGCGAATGGTCTGCTGACTTTCAACGGTTCCTGGCACAAGCTCAAGACCGATGCAGCTGCGCGCTTCATGGTCATTGCGCTGGTGTTCTATGCCGCATCGACGTTCGAGGGATCGATGATGGCGATCAAGACCGTCAACTCGTTTACCCACTACACCGACTGGACCATCGCCCATGTGCATTCCGGAGCGCTCGGATGGGTGGCGATGATCACGATCGGTTCGTTGTACGCGATGGCGCCGCGCGCACTGGATCGGCCGACGATGCATTCACAGCGCGCGATGATCCTGCATTTCTGGCTGCATACGGGCGGCGTGTTGCTCTATGTCATCGCAATGTGGACCGCTGGTGCCATTGAAGGTCAGATGTGGCGTGCGACCAATCCCGATGGATCCCTGACCTACCCCTTCATCGACAGCCTGATTGCGATCAAGCCGTTCTACATCCTGCGTGTGATCGGTGGCCTTGCGATCGTCGCCGGAATGGTAGTCATGGCCTGGAACCTCTGGCATACCGCAGCCAATGCCCGCGCGCATCTGATCAAGCCGATCCCGGTGCCAATCCCCGAGCCGGTGCCGCATCAGGTGCCGGCGCCGCTGCCGGCGGCAGGCTGAGGAGGACGACATGGCGCGCGGTTACAAGTATTTCGAGGCGATCGAGGAACTCGCCGGCCTGCTCGGCATCCTCACGGCAATCATGGTTTCACTCGGCGGTCTCGCCGAAATCACTCCGATCTTCATGGAGGCGCATGCGGTCAAGCCGCCGCCGAACGTCAAGCCTTACGACGCGCTGCGTCTGGCCGGCAAGGATATCTACGTGCGCGAAGGCTGCTATCTGTGCCACTCGCAGATGATCCGTGCGCTACGTGCCGAAACCCAGCGCTATGGCCATTTCTCGATCGCGAGCGAGTCGGTTTACGACCGCCCGTTCCAGTGGGGTTCCAAGCGCACCGGACCGGATCTCGCGCGGGTTGGTGGCAAGTACAGCGATGAGTGGCAGCGGTTGCACCTGAAAAACCCGCGAACATTCGCACCCGATTCCAACATGCCCGGCTATCCATGGCTATCGCAGGCGTTGGTCGATCCTGCCGAGATGGCAGCGAAGATGCGCACCTTGCGCATGCTTGGCGATCCCTACAGCGATGCCGATATCGACAGAGCGGGTGCGGCAGTTGTCGGACACACCGAGATGGAAGCGCTGATCGCCTACCTGCAGGGACTCGGCGTCGATACCCAGCCGGCGCCGGTCGCCAGAGCGGGGACACCATGAGTCCATTCTGGGGACATCTGATCGGCGTGGTCACTGTGTTGCTGATGCTGATCTTCATCGGCATCTGGATCTGGGCATGGAATGGCCGGCACAAGACCGTGTTCGACGAACTGGCCCGGCTGCCAATGAATGACGAGGAGAACGCAGAATGACTTCGTTCTGGGGCATGTGGGTCATGATCCTGATTGTCGTCAACCTCGGTATTACCCTGTTCTTGTTTTTATGGGGCATGCGGGTAAGGATTCCGACATTGGCCGACGGCACCAGCGGACACGTATGGGCGCACGGTGTCCTGCGCGAAGGCGTGCGCAAGCTGCCGTTGTGGTGGGTGCTGGTATCAGCCGGAATGTTTGTCGCCGGTATCGGTTATCTGGTGCTCTATCCAGGTTTTGGAAAGTTTAATGGAGTGCTCGACTGGACTTCGCAACAACAACTGGCGCAGGACACCGCGGCGAACGACAGCAAACTCGATGCGACGATGAGCCGGTTCGCGCTCGGCACGGTCGAGCAGTTGGCCAATGATGGCGACGCTACGCGCATCGGCCAGCGCCTGTTCGTCGACAATTGCGCTGCATGTCACGGCCGCGACGGGCATGGCAACGCCGCACTTGGCGCGCCGAATCTGGTCGATCAGTATTGGTTGTATGGTGGCAGCGGCGACGCGATCATGACCAGTATTGTCGAAGGTCGTCACGGCGTGATGCCCGCGTTTGACACGTCATTCGATGCTGCCGGCGTTACCAATCTGGCCAACTATGTATTGAGTCTCTCGGGTGCCGGACATTCAGCGCACAGTGCCGCAGCAGGCAAACCATTGTTCGCGGTATGTGCAAGTTGTCATGGTGTCGATGGCAAGGGCAACCCCGCGATCGGTGCTCCCAATCTGGCCAGCGCCACCTGGTTGTACGGCAGCGACATCGAGACCATCGAGCACACGATTCGACACGGCCGCGGCGGTACCATGCCGGCATGGCGATCACGTATCAACGAAGCGCAGGCGCGGCTGATTGCCGCGTGGATCTACGGACAGTCGCATGACGGTGCCGCACGCTAATCAGCGGATTGAAGCAAGCAAGATTCATCCGGGTTGGTATCGGCAGCCGGTCGTCTGGCTGGGCATCGCGATATTTGTTGCCTCGCTGGCCGGTTGCATCTGGATGGTCGTCCTCGGTTCACGTCATGCCGATGAGCCGCTTCCCGATGCCGTCCCCTCTATCATGAAAGTGCCGTTGACGCGCTCGCCGCAACCGCCACCTGCCACGAATAAGCCGCAATGACCATCGGTGCAGGCGCCTGCTGGCACTGCGGAGAATTGCTGCCGGCAACGAATATTCCGCAGGCCGTCGTTGCCGGCGTCGCGCATTCGGTTTGCTGTCATGGTTGCCGCGCCGCCGCCGAATGGATCGGCCATCTGGGTCTTGCCGCCTACTATCGCGTTCGCACCGCACCGGCGGTGAAACCCGCCCCGACGGACGCCGGTACTGCCAGCGATCAGATCGCCTGGCAGCGCCCGCAACTCGCGCGCCATGTCGTGCGCGATCTCGGCAAGGGTCGCAGTGAAACGGTCTTGCTGGTCGATGGTATCCGTTGCTCGGCATGCGTGTGGCTGCTTGAACGCGCGCTCACGATGGTCGCGGGAGTCGTGTCGGTACAGATCAACGCCGGTGCCCGGCGCGCGCGCATCATCTGGAATGCCAACGAATGCAACCTCGGCGATATCGTCGCGGCGTTTGCGCGAACCGGTTATCGCGCCTTGCCTCTCGATGCGCAGGCGCTCGATGACAGTCGCAGGGACGAATCACGCGCAGCATTGAAGCGCATGATCGTTGCCGGTTTCGGCGCGATGCAGGCAATGATGTATGCCAGCGCGCTCTATCTTGGCGCATTCGCCGCGAGCGATGCATCGACGCGCGAGTTAATGCGCTGGCTGGGTCTTCTGGTGGCGACGCCGGTCGTGTTCTATTCGGCGCGCCCATTTTTCGCTGGTGCCATGCGTTCGCTGCGGGCGCGCACGCTGGGCATGGATGTGCCGGTCGCACTCGCCATCGCATTGATCTATCTGGCCAGTCTGGTACAGGCAATCCGCGGCGGTGCCGAGGTCTATTTCGATTCGGTCAGCATGTTCGTGTTTTTCCTGTTGATCGGCCGCTACCTGGAAATGCGTGCGCGCCATCGCTCCGCCGACCTGTCCGATGCGCTGGCGCGGATGACGCCGGTGTTCGCTGACCGGCTCCGCGACGATGGCTCAATCGAGCGCGTAGGTGCGATCGAACTCGTTGCCGGCGACCTCGTGCAGGTTGCCCAAGGCATGCGCGTCCCCGCCGACGGCGTGCTGGTTGTCGGCACATGCCGTGTTGACGAGGCACTGCTGTCGGGCGAGTCGACGCCGCTGCTCAAGCGAACCGGAGATGCGCTGATCGCTGGAAGCATGCTCGTGGAAGGTCCGGCACGGTTGCAGGTGGAAAAGGTCGGCAGCGACACCGTCCTCGCCGGCATCGTGTCCCTGGTTGCGCGAGCGCAAAGCGAAAAGCCGAATCTCGCACGCACCGGCGATCTCGCTGCCAGACATTTCGTCAGCCGGATACTGGCTCTTGCAGCGCTCACCCTGATCGGCTGGAGTGTGGTCGATCCTGCACGCGCATCCGCGGCTACGCTGGCGGTGTTGGTCGTTTCTTGCCCGTGCGCGTTTGCGCTCGCGGTTCCGGCTGCACTCACGCGCGCGCTCGCCGTGCTCGCACGCTGCGGGATACTGGTCGTAAGACCTGATGCGATCGAAGGTCTCGCCAATGCAAACCACATCATTTTCGACAAAACCGGAACATTGACTGACGCCGAGCATGGCCAAGTTCGCGTTGTTACTCTCAGAGCAGGCGAACCCGATCCGCTTGCGCTTGCTTCTGCGCTTGCAGGCACCAGCGCGCATCCGCTCGCGCGCGCGATCGCCCGTGCCGGATGCGATCTTGTCCATCTCGATGTAGGCATCAGTCAGACCCACGTTGGCGCTGGTATCGA